>JAOAHX010000020.1 GCA_026415035.1 Thermodesulfobacteriota bacterium
GTTGGAAGCGGGGATCGGCATAAATCTTCACAAAGCTGCCCGTGATCATCAGGAATTCCTTTAGCCCCCCATGATCGAAAAGCTCGTCCTTGTTCTTCGCGAAGGCGAGATCCTGGGTTTGGATCCAGCCCCGGATGAAAGGGGTCTGCCCATAGGCCCATAAGTGGTCCCGGCTAAAGTAATAGATCCCTACTGGAAAAGAGGGTGAAATGGCCGAATGCTGGAAGAGATCGACCTCGAGATTCGTCGGTGATGGGAAAGAGGGCTTCTCGGTTGGGAAGACCCGGATGTTCGTCCTTCTTATGGTCAAGGCATAAAGAAGGGAATTCCTCTCCTTCAACCCATGATGGTAGATGTTCTCTTTTAAAGATTGCCAAAAGGCGTCCGGAAGCGGTCTTCCGTCTTCTCCGTATCGGGGCTTTTCGGATTTTCCGAATTCCTTCCAATCCTCCTCCAAGTAGGTGAGGATCTCTTCGCGTGGCCATTCCCTCTTTAATGTTTTGACTTCGGAGAGGTGGAGGCTCCTCCTTTGCAAGTTTTTTTCATTCATCTCATGAATCTGCGAGCGGGTCAAAAGAAGACGGTCTGGGTTTTTGATTTTGGCGATCCAAAAGAGCGGATCCTCCAACTTATTGGCATAAACGTGAACTGGGAGAAAAACAGAGATTATCATGAAAGGTAATAGGAGGAAAAACTTCATGTAACCCTCATGGCGGTCTTGACAAAAATGGTTTTTCATCTTAAATAAAATTCATCTCGGTTGGTTCTATACCAAAACGAGTTACCCTCAAAAATGGTAACTCTTTTTTTTGGTTTTTGGGAGCGGAACTTAAAAACTCTTTGATTTCAAAGGGTTTAACTAATCAATTCTATAGCGAAAGGGGGATCGATTGCCATGCAGTGTCAAACCATGAAACCGGGAACAGAGTGTATCTTCATGAAGAAGAACGGCTGTTCCTACAACGGTGGGAGGTGTTATCCCATCGTGGAGTCCTGCAAAGGATGTGACAGGGTGGTGACCTACGAGACAGGCTCCTTTTGCAAAACCTATTGTGAGCCCAGCCTGAAATGGGCAAAAGGACCCTGCAATTTCGCCACTCATGTCAAAAAGGAAGTGAAGGAAGAGACCTTCAAGCTCAACCCGTTGAAGGCCTCCAAGCGAAGTGTAGGGCAGAGAGTGTAAAGGCTTCTTCGGCCTTTTTCAAGCCCTCCGCACCCTCCATGTGGTCGGAGGGCTTTTTTGTACCCTATCTCGGACGATGATAAGAAATCCAACAGACGAGAGCGGTCAGCCCACACACCACAAAGATGACAAGGTGCACCCCGAAACCGCTCGCAATCGCCTCCTCTTTCGGTAGACCGACGACGAGAAAGCCAGCGGCCCACCCGGCCTCGAGGGTACCCCAATTGCCCAGCCCGCTTAAAGGCAAGGCATTGGCAATGACAGCAACGGTCGACCCGAACAAACACTCGAAGACCGAGACTTCGATCCCAAACCCCCTCATCAACGCATAGAAGACCAAAAAGATGGCGATCCAGGCCCCGAGGCTTGCCAAGCTCACGGGATAGAATGTTTTTTTGGCTCGAATCGCATAGAAGTCTTCTGCCAATTCGTACATCTTCCTTTTGATCCAAACCACGGTCCTCCGCTTTTCCCATCCCGCCTGTTGCGAAATTTTATCCACAAGGTGGACCGCCCAACGGAGCCAATGGGAGATGTTGTAGAAGGCGAAGAGGGTAAAAAGGATGAAGGCGATCGAAAGGAGGCTTGTCGTGAGAAGATCCGCCTGGAAGCCCCCTTGAAATCCGAGAAGGATAAACATGGCCAGGATCCCGATGAGAAAGAAATCGTAGACTCTCGACGTGATCAGAGAGGCCAGCCCTTCGGTCATTCCCAACCCGCTCCACCTGTTTAAAAGATAGGGGTAAGTGAGCTCCCCTAACTTGGAGGGGAGTACCATTAGGGAGAGATGATAGAGGACGGTGATCCGAAAGAGCTCTGAGAGGAGGACTTCGCTCGAGTGGATGAGCCACCTGAACCTCAGGGCCCGAAGGTAGAGGGCGAAGAGGTATGAGACTGCGGCGATGATCCCCCAAAAGGGGTCAATTCGAATCAAGAGATGGTACAAATCTTTTAATGAGATTTGGGTGAACAAGATCAGGAGAAGGGCGGAGGTGAAGAGAAGGGACAGGAAGAGTCTTTTCAACGGAAGGGATTCAACGGACATTCACGGAAGCGTTTTAATCCGATTTTCTAACTCTTCGATGCGATTTTGAAGGAGAGCGGTCCTCTGTTTGAGGTCTGCGATTTCTCTTTCCAAGCGTTCTCTCAAATCGATTTCTTTGTCCACTTTGCCTTCAATCCGGTCGAGACGCTGTTCGAATTCGTCAAGATGACCCTCAACCCTACTCAACCTTTTTTCAACCCTATTGAGACTTTCCTCGATCTTCACGATAGAGGCTGTGATCGCATGATATTCTGTCTCGAGCCGATCCAATCGATGGTAAATCTGGTCGAAGTGGGCGAGGAGATCTGCAAATTTCTTATCGTGTTCCTCCAACTTCTGTTCCAATCTATCAAAGCGCGGTTCAATGCGGTCGAGGATGTAGGTCTCGATTCGGTCGAACCGGGGTTCGATAATGTTTTTTTGAAATTCTTCAAAAGCCTCTTTCAAATCTTTTTTGGTAAGGGGCTCCATCGTTATACCTTTCTTCTCAATCTTTTTGCCAAACCTTAGCACGATTTGCTTCCTGGGTCAACCCCTGTCTTTTTAAAGGTTTTTTTGACAGAAAATTTGAGGGCATTATATAATGCAGGCACGATTTAAGGGATGCCTTCCATGAGGAAGTTTGTTCTCCTATTTATCTTGTTGGCGGCGTTTGCCACTAGCTATTTGCTTGTCAGGGTCGTGGGAGAAAGAGAGGCAGAACCCCCTTTCCTCAAGGTTTCGGGAAACATCGAGACGACGGAGGTGGATGTTAGCTTCAAGGTGGCGGGAAGGATTTCGGAGATCCGGGTGAAGGAGGGAGATCGGGTCGAAAAGGGGCAGGTGATTGCCAAGCTCGAGGACGAGGAGCTCCGGCAGAGAGTCGAGGTTTCGAAGGCAGCCCTGAAAGCATCTCAAGCGAGGCTGGACAAATTACTTGCGGGATCGAGGCCTGAAGAGATCAGAGAAGCAGAGGCCAATCTTCAACAGGCTCAGTTCGATTTCGAGTATAAGAGGAACCAGTACGAGCGGATGAAGACCCTCTTCGAAAGCCGGGTCATTCCCAAAGAGACCTTAGATCAGGCCGAGACGAGGTTCAAGGTCGCCAAAGCCGTACTGGAAGGAGCCCAAGAGTTTTATAAAAAGGTGAAAGAGGGTCCGAGAAAGGAGGATATCGAGGACGGAAGGGCCCAGGTGGAGCAGGCCCTCGCCTCGTTAAGATTGGCCGAGACCCAGCTGGGTTATGCCCTGCTGAAATCTCCCATCGATGGGATCGTCCTCGTGAAATCGGCCGAGGCGGGAGAGCATGTCAATCCGGGGACATCGGTCCTCACCCTCGCCGATCTCTCCCACGTCTGGCTTAGGGCCTATATTCCAGAAACGGAACTGGGCCGGGTCAAGTGGGGGCAGGAGGTGATCGTGACGACCGACCTCAACCCCAAAAAAGAATACAGGGGGAGAATCTCCTTCATCTCCTCCCAATCGGAATTCACGCCCAAACAGATCCAGACGGAGAAGGAACGGGTCACGCTGGTCTACCGGATCAAGGTGGACCTTCCCAATCCAGAACATGAACTGAAGCCGGGGATGCCGGCGGAGGGGAGGATCCTCCTGACCGGGAGCGGACCCGGAAGCAGATAGTTCGTGTTCGCCATCCAGACGACCAACCTGACCAAGACCTTTGGCTCCCTTACGGCAATCGATCGGCTCCATCTGACGGTGAGAAAGGGAGAGATCTTCGGTCTTGTCGGCCCGGACGGCTCGGGAAAGACGACCACCCTTCGGGTTCTCTGCGGGATCCTTCCTCCGGATGGAGGGGAAGCGAAGGTGGCCGGTTGCGAACTCCCCCGAGAGGCCGAACGCCTGAAGGAGAAGGTGGGCTATCTTCCCCAGCGCTTCGGACTTTACGGCGATCTCACGGTCCTTGAAAATATCCATTTCTATGCCGACCTCTATCGGGTTCCGAAAAAGGAGAGGAAGGACCGCCTCGAGAGGCTTTTGCGGTTCTCCAACCTCGAGCCGTTCAAGAAGAGAAAGGCCCAGGACCTCTCCGGCGGGATGAAACAGAAGTTGGGGTTGATCTGCGCCCTGATCCACACCCCCGAGATCCTCCTTCTCGACGAACCCACCGCGGGCGTCGATCCCCTCTCCAGGAGGGAGTTCTGGTTGATCCTCTACGATCTGTTGAAGGAGGGGGTGACCATCCTCTTCTCCACCTCTTACATGGATGAGGCGGAGCGGTGTAACCGAATCGGGTTGATCTACAAGGGGGCGTTGCTGGCCATGGCCTCGCCCTCCGAGGTCAAAGGCAGGGTCGAAGGGACCATCCTGGAGCTGCGATTGGAGGATCCCCAGAGGGGGATGAGGATGATCGAAGAGGCCAAAACCTTTCGGAGGCCTGTCCTTTTCGGGAATCGGATCCACCTCCTGGTTGAAGACATCGGAGAGGGCGAGCAGGCCCTTTACAGCCTTTTTAAGTCCGAGGGCGTTCGCATTTTGGGCCTTGCTCCTGTTCAGCCCTCCCTTGAGGATGTTTTCGTCTCCATGGTCGAACAGTGGGCTGAAGAGAGGGGGGAGCGGGAGAAGGAGGAGGAGAGATGAACCCCTTTGCGGTCGAGGTGGAGGGTCTGGTGAAGACCTTCGGCGATTTCGTCGCGGTTGATCACCTCGATTTTAACGTCCGGAGAGGGGAGATCTTCGGTTTTCTCGGGCCCAACGGGGCTGGGAAGTCGACCACCATCCGGATGCTCTGTGGATTGTTGATGCCGACGGCCGGAAGAGGGAGGGTGGCGGGGTTCGACCTCATCGAGGAACCGGAACGGATCAAACAGGTGATCGGGTATATGTCCCAGAGGTTCTCCCTTTATGAAGACCTGACCGTTGAAGAGAACCTCCAATTCTTCGGTGGGATCTACGGCCTCTCCGGATCCCTTCTCAAAAATCGCCAGAGGGAGGCGATGGAGAGATTCGGTCTCGAGGCGCAGAGGGGCAGGATGACCCGGACCCTGGCCGTTGGATGGAAGCAGAGACTTGCCCTGGCCTGCGCCTTTCTCCACCGGCCCGACCTCGTCTTCTTAGACGAACCCACCTCCGGCGTCGATCCCCTTTCGAGGCGCCACTTCTGGAGCCTCATTCAGGAGATGGCCGAAAAGGGGACGACGATCTTCGTCACCACCCACTATATGGACGAGGCCGAATACTGCCACCGGCTTGGATTGATCTACCGGGGAAAGCTTGTCGCCCTCGGGTCTCCCACCGAATTGAAGGAAAAGACCCTTTCCCAGGGCGTCCTGGAATTGAGGTGCGATCCCTTGGTGCCTGCCCTGGAAATCCTCAAAAGGAGCCCCTCGATTTCGGAGGCGGCCATCTTCGGAGAGGGACTTCACGTGATCGGGAAGGAGGGGGTCGATCTCGAAAAGGAGGTCCTAAAGCTCATCTCAGGGCACGGGATCGAGGTGAAAGGGATGGGTTGGATCCGGCCCTCCCTGGAAGACGTCTTCGTCTCTTTGATCGAGAAGGAGAACCGGTCGTGAGCGGAGATCGAACCTGGGCGATTGCGCGCAAGGAGTTCCTCCACATCTCCCGGGATCCGAGAAGTCTCGGGTTGATCCTCCTCATGCCCGCCCTCTTGATGCTCCTCTTCGGGTATGCGGTCACCCTCGATGTCAAGAAGGTGAAGGTGGCGGTCCTCAACCACGATGGGGGTCAGGAAGGCCTCTCCTTCCTCTACCGGTTCAGCGGCTCTCCCTATTTCGAGATCCGGAAGTTTGTCGAAAACGAAGGGGAGATCCAGAGGCTGATCGATGATGGGTCGGTCAAGATGGGCCTCGTCCTTGCGGACGATTTTTCGAGCCGCGTGAAGGCCGGCCGGAAGGCGCCCGTGCAGGTCCTTCTGGACGGAAGCGACTCGAATACCGCCCATATCATCCTCACCTATGTTCAGGCGATCGTGCGGGATTACACGCAGGAGAAGACCCTTGGAAAGATCGAGCGGATGGGCAGAAAGAGGCCCGATCCACCCGTTGAGGGAAGGACGAGGGTCTGGTTCAACGAGGAGTTAGAATCGAAGAACTATTTCATCCCCGGCCTGGTGGCCGTGATCATCTCCATCATCGGCGTCCTCCTCACCGGGCAGGTGGTGGTGAGGGAGTGGGAGAGGGGGACGATGGAACTTCTGATCTCGACCCCCGTTCGAAAATCGGAGCTGATGATCGGGAAGTTATTCCCCTATTTCTTCATCGGCCTTCTCGACCTCTCCCTCGCGGTTCTGATGGGCAGGGTGGTCTTCGAGGTCCCTTTGCGTGGAAGCGTGCTGTTGCTCCTGAGCCTCTCCTCCATCTATCTGGTCGTGGCCTTGGCGATGGGGCTGATCATCTCCACCGTGGCCCGGACCCAGCTCCTGGCCAACCAGATGGCGATGATCATCGGTTTTCTCCCCACCTTTCTCCTGTCGGGGTTCACCTTCGTGATCTCGAACATGCCCTTATGGCTTCAGGTGATCACCTATGGGATCGCCCCTCGATACTACGTCACCATCGTCAAGGAGATCTTTTTGAAGGGATCCGATCTCTCCTTCCTGTGGCGGGAGTCGCTCGTCCTGATCGGCATGGGACTGATCGGGGTCTTCCTGGCCACGAGGATGTTTAAAAAGGAGTTGAGGGGGTAAAGGGGGGGGTATGTTTAGACGGGTCCGGTTCCTTTTCGTCAAGGAGCTCCTTCAGGTCGTGAGGGACAAACGATTGAGGATCACCCTCGTCTTCCCTCCCCTCTTCCAGCTGATCGTCTTTGGCTATGCCGCCAACCTCGATGTGAAACACATCAAGATCGCCGTCCGCGATCTCGACCAGAGCGTCGATTCGAGGGAGCTCGTGGCCCGGTTCGACCGGTCAAAATATTTTAAGGTGGTCTCCTATCCCGAGAGCCCCAAGGAGATGGAGGCCCTGATCAAGAAAGGGAAGATTACGCTCAGCCTGGAGATCCCGCAAGGGTTTTCGCGAAAGATCAAAAAGGGTCAGACCGCCTCCCTTCAGATCGTGGTCGACGGGATGGAGTCGAATACCGCCCTGATCGGCCTGGGATATGTGGGCCAGATCCTCTCGGGATACTCCACCGAGGTGATGGTCAGGAGGTTGAATCGGGAAGGGCTGAGGGAGTTTGAGGAGGCCGGGGCCGAGCTCGAGCACCGCATCTGGTTCAATCCCAATCTCGAAAGCCGTTTTTTCTACGTCCCGGGGGTCATCGCCACCATCGCCTTTCTCCTCCCGATGATCCTCACCGCGCAGGCGATCGTGAGGGAGAGGGAGCTGGGGACCCTCGAACAGATCATGGTGACCCCCATCCGGCCCTGGGAGCTCGTTTTGGGAAAGATCCTTCCCTTTGCCCTGATCGGGTTGATCGATGTCGTGATGATCGCATTGGTGGGGGTCTTCTGGTTCGGGGTGCCTTTCAGGGGAAACCCCCTGGTGCTCCTCCTGGGCACCCTCCTCTTCCTCTTGAGCTCGGTCGGCATCGGCCTGTTGATCTCCACGATCTCAACGACGCAGCAACAGGCCCAGATCTCGGTCTTCTTCTTCATGAACCCGGCCTTCATCCTTTCGGGGTTCGCCTTCCCCCTTGAAAATATGCCCCAGTGGCTTCAGTATCTCACCTATATCAATCCCTTGAGGTATTTTCTCGTGATCATCAGGGGGACCTTCTTAAAAGGGGTGGGACTGGAGATGCTCTGGCCCGAGATGGTGGCACTGGCCCTCCTGGGCGGATGGATGATGGGCTGGAGCTCGATGAGATTCCGAAAGAGGTTAAAATAAAGAAGGGATTCCATGAGAGCTCTCCTGATGGAGATCTACGACAGGCTCTACAAGGCCTTTGGACCCCAGGGCTGGTGGCCCGGAGAGAGTCCTTTCGAGGTCATGGTGGGGGCCATCCTCACCCAGAATACCGCGTGGAAGAACGTGGAAAGGGCGATTCACCGGTTGAAGGAGAAGGGGGCATTAAGTCCGGAGGGGATCTTTCGGCTTTCCGAACCTTCTCTGGCTTCCCTCGTTCGTTCCTCCGGCTATTATCGAATCAAGGCGAGGCGGTTGAAGGCCTTCGTGGAATTCCTCTTCAAGGAGTACCGGGGCGATATCCATGCCATGCAACGGGAAGAGATTTTTCCGTTAAGAGAGAAGCTTCTGAAGGTCAGGGGCATCGGCCCGGAGACCGCAGACAGCATCCTCCTCTACGGGCTTCGTAAGCCGATCTTCGTGGTCGACGCCTATACCCGGAGAATTTTTTCGAGGCATGGGTTGGTCTCGGAGGAGGCCTCCTATGAGGAGATGCAGGCCCTGTTCATGAACCATCTTCCCCATGACGAGAGGCTCTTCAATGAATATCATGCCCTCCTGGTGCGTCTGGGGAAGAGCTTGTGTCGAGGGACCCCGAAATGCCAAGCCTGCCCGATCGAAAGGGTGGGAAGGATCTAAAAGGGGATCATGGCTTACTGGGAGAGGGAGATCCGAAGCTTGATGGGAAAGGCGATCCACCGCTACGGCCTGATCGAAGATGGAGACCGGATCGCGGTGGCCGTCTCGGGAGGGAAGGACAGCCTCGCCCTGCTTCACCTTCTCCATGAGCGTCGAAAGCGGGTCCCGATTCACTATGAGTTGATGCCGATCCATATCGACCTTGGATTCGGCACGGGAAGGGCCGAGGTGCTGCGGGACTATTTCGAGGGCCAAGGGCTTCCCTACCACATCGAATACACCCAGATCGGGAGGAGGGCTAACAGCCCTGAGAATCGGGAGAACCCCTGCTTCCTCTGTTCCTGGGAGAGGCGAAAGAGACTCTTTCAGCTTGCCCAGGATTTTCGCTGCAACAAGATCGCCCTCGGACACCACAAGGACGACGTCATCGAGACCTTTCTCCTCAATATCTTCTATAGCGCCGAGATCAGCACGATGCTCCCCCGCCAAACCCTGTTCAAGGGGAAGATCACCCTGATCCGGCCCCTGGTCCTAATCGAAGAGAGACAATTAGATCGGTTCGCGCGGGCCATGGGCCTTCCCTTCGGGCCCGGGGGGTGCCCGGCCTCCGGTCGAACCAAACGGATGGAGATCAAGGAGTTCATCGCCCTGCTCGAAAAGAAAAATCCCAAGATCAAGGGTAACCTCTTCCGCGCCCTTTCCAACGTCAAGCTCGAATATCTCTTCCCCCCGAAGCCCGGCCCTTGACAAAAACGGGGAAATTAAATATAGTTGGACATAATTAAATATAGTTAATCCCCATGAAAGAGCTCGGAAAGAGGCTTCGCGCCTTCCGCCAGGCCAATCGAATGACCCTCAAGGAGCTGGCCCGAAGGGCCGGCTGCACGGATGCCTATCTGTCGCAACTGGAGAGGGGACGGGCCAATCCCTCCGTGATGATCCTCAAGAAGATCGCCTCCGCCCTTCGGGTGAAGGTGGTCGATTTCTTCCTCGAAGAGGAGCCTCTCGAAGAGGACATCGTCCTCAAGGAGAAAGACAGGGTGAACCTCACCTTCAAGCGAGGGGAGGCCAAGATCCAGATGCTCGTCCGGGATATCCGGAACAAAAGGATGCAGCCCTTCTATACGACCATCGAACCTTACGGAGGGTCGAAGGGATCTTATTCCCACATCGGGGAAGAGTTCGGAATCGTTCTCAAGGGGCAGCTGGAGATCCAGCTCAATGGTAAGAGGTACCGGTTGAAAAAGAATGAAAGTTTTTATTTTTCTTCCCAAGAGCCTCACAGCTGGTCCAACCCCGGCCGGACCAAGACGGTAGTCATCTGGGTGGTCAGCCCACCCACGTTTTGAGGGGGGAGATCAATCCATCGAGAAAGGAGGAGAGGTATATGTGTGAAGGGACGACGAGAAGGGACTTTTTGAAGCACTCGATCCTCGGAGGCCTTGCCTTGGGAGCGGGATTTGGGATCTATGAACTCTCCTATGCGCAGACCATCAACATCCGGTTCAGCACCTGGCATCCTCCCGTGGGCCGCGAGGTGAAGACGGTCTGGGAGCCGATGCTCGAGGAGATGAAGAAGAGAAGCGGAGGCCGGATCACCTCAACGATGTATGCCGGGGCGGCCTTGGGAAAGGGGCCAGAGCATTTCGACATCGTGGCCAAAGGCCTATCGGACATGGGTTACTTCACCGCCACCTGGACGCCGGGTCGATTCCCGCTGTCGGACGTCCTCTCCCTCGCCGCCTGGATCGACGGAAAGGACCTGGCCACCGACATCGGCAATGCGATGTACGAACGGATCCTCCACCGGGAATTTAAAGACGTGAAGATGATCGAGCTGAACGGCTGTATCCAGTCCTTCCTCTGGACCAAGAAACCCGTCCGGTCCCTCGCCGACGTGAAGGGGATGAAGATCCGGACCCCAGGGGGGCACCAGACCCACTATATCAAATCCCTCGGGGCCGAACCCATCTTCATGCCGTTGGGAGATGTCTATCTGGCCATCGAGACCGGGACGATCGACGGTTTGGTCACCTGTCCGCCCCTGGTCTTGGGGTTCAAGCTCCACGAGGTAGCGAAACACGGGGTGGTCGCCACCTTCGGATGCGTGACCGAGGGCGTGGTCATGAACCTCGAAAGCTGGAAGAAGGTCCCGGACGATCTGAAGAAGATCATCGAGGAGGTGGGCCGCAATCCTTTCAAGACGACGGGCGGCTTGAATCGGGAGGTTTACAAGGCCATGATGAAGGAGATCGCCGAGAAAGGCGTGACCCTCTACGAGCTCCCTTCGGCCGAAGCCGAAAAATGGTACGAAGGTTTCCGGGAAGTGACCCGGAAGTGGGTGGCTGATCTGGAGGGGAAGGGCCTGCCCGCCAAAGAGACCGTCCGGATGTTCAACCAGGAGTGCGAGAGGAGGGGCGTGAAGGTGGTGGCCTTCCCCCGAGAGTGGGCTTGAGGTTTGGGCCTGAAACCTGAAAGGGCGGAGGGGCGATCGGGATCGCCCCTCCGATTTTGACCTTATCCCTAACTTCTCCGACCGCTCCTTTCAATCAGGGAAGGCGAGGTGGGGTTAAGAAAGATAGGGAATGCTTCGGGATCTTGGAGCACCCCAAAGGAGATGATTTTCGTCTGAGAAAGGTCTTTCGCTTATGAATCCCAAGCATCTGATCCGTCGGATCAATTATTATGTGTGCGCGGCGGGAATGGGGCTGCTCATCCCCCTGATGCTTTTAACCGCTGGCGATGTGATCGGGAGGAAATTTTTTGCCAAGACCGTTCCAGGGGCCTTCGAAATATCTCAGTATATCCTGGCCGTCTTCATCCTCCTCGGCCTGGCTTATACCCAGCAGGTGAAGGGGCATGTGGGGGTCGATTTCTTGATTTCGAAGTTATCCCCTCGGGGCCGGGCCCTTTGCCAAATTATCACCACCCTTCTCAGCCTCTTCATCATCGCCATCCTGGTCTGGGAAGGCTGGGTGGAGGGGATCAAGGAGAGGACCGTATCCGATATGTTGAGGATCCCCCAGTATCCTTTCCGTCTTCTCGTCTCCATCGGCGGATTTCTGCTCTGGTTGGAGCTTTGGATTGACCTCTTCGAATCGGTGGGGAAGTTAAAGAGGAGGATGCCATGAGTCCCGTGACCGTGGGGATTTTGGGAAGCCTTCTTCTCGTCTTTTTACTCTTTTTAGGCATGCCGATCGCCTTCGTGATGATGCTGGTGGGCTTCCTCGGGATCAGCTACCTCGCCTCACTCAATGCAGCCCTGCCGGTGATCGCCAATACGGTTTACGAAACGGCCTCCTTCTATCCCTATACGATCATCCCCCTCTTCATCCTCATGGGCGGGTTTGCGGGCAACGCCGGCATCACCCGGGAGCTCTACCAAACCTTCGACAAATGGTTCAGGCGCCTGCCGGGAGGGCTTGGCATCGCAACCATCGCCTCCTGTGCCTTCTTTGCCGCGCTGAGCGGGTCTTCGGTGGCCGCGGCGGCCGCGATGGGCAATATCGCCATTCCGGAGATGAAACGATTCCGTTACGACCCCAAGCTGGCCGTGGGCGCGGTGGCCGCAGGAGGAACCCTCAGCTTCCTCATCCCCCCCAGCCTGGGCTTCGTCGTCTACGGCATGTTGACCGAACAGTCCATCGGAAAGCTCCTCATTTCGGGGATCGTTCCGGGGATCCTTCTCTCCTTGGCTTTCATCGTGGTGATTGTCATCCAGGTGAAGATGAACCCCTCCCTTGCGCCCATGACCCCGGGCGAGGTGAGCTGGAAGGAGAAGCTTCTGGCCTTTTCGGGGATCTGGGAGACCCTCCTCGTCTTCTTCCTCGTGATGGGCGGGATTTATCTCGGCTTCATCAACCCGACTGAGGCTGGGGCGATTGGAGCGACCGCCTTGTTCGTCATCGTCCTCCTTAAAAAACGATTGACCCTGAAGAACCTCTCTGCCTCTCTGTTCGAGGCTGCGAGGATCTCCGTCCTCGTCCTCTTCCTGGTGGCCGGGGCGAACGTCTTCAGTTACTTCCTCGCCCTCTCCACCATCCCCATGGCGGTATCGACGTGGATGGCGGGTCTGGAGGTCTCCCGATACGTGGTCCTCACCATCATCATCCTGATCTACATGTTGCTCGGCTGTTTTCTCGATGCGATCTCGATGATGGTCCTCACCATGCCGGTCATCTTTCCTGTCATCAAGACGTTGGGCTTCGATCCGATCTGGTTCGGAGTGATCTGTGTGATCATGATGGAGGCGGGGCTGATCACCCCACCCGTCGGGCTCAATGTTTACACCCTTGCGGGAGTGGTCAAGGACGTTCCGATGCAGACGATCTTTCGAGGGGCCGCCCCTTTTCTCTTCTCGATGATCGCGGTGGTGATCCTCATCACCCTCTTTCCGAAGATCGCGCTCTTCTTGCCGAGCATGATGGGAAGGTGAGAGGCGGAGATTCAAATTTGAAAACGAAAAGAGAGAGAAATCCTATTTTGACGCGAAAGGAAGGAAGATGGAGGCGAAGAGGCTGAAGAACTACATCAATGGACAGTGGGTGGAGTCGAAGACGAATCGGTGGTTGGAGGTGAGAAATCCGGCAACGGACGAGGTGATCGCGCTCTGTCCCGAGACGACCCCGGACGAGATCGATCGGGCCGTCAGGGTCGCCCAAGAGGCCTTCTGGGCCTGGAGAAATACGCCCCCGCCCCGGAGGGCCAAATTACTCTTTCAGTTTCACGAGAAACTTCAGAAACACGTGGAGGAGATCGCTACGTTCATCGTCAACGAGAACGGGAAGACCCTCGCCGATGCCCGAGGAGAGATGACCCGGGCGATGGAGTATGTCGAACATGCCTGTGCCGGGCCGGAACTTCTTAAAGGGAGCCATGCCGAGGACGTGGGGACGGGGGTGGACACCGTCTATATCCGGGAGCCCCTTGGGGTCTTCGTCTTTCTCCCCCCCTTTAACTTTCCTGCCATGATCGCCCTCTACTTCGTCTGGGCCCTGGCCGCGGGCGATACGGTCATCGTCAAGTCGAGCCGTCTCTGTCCCATGACGATCACCCGGATCTTCGAGATCGCCGAAGATTGCGGTTTTCCAAAGGGCGTCATCAACCTCCTTCACGGATCGGGAAGCGGGGTGGGCGAGGCCCTCATCACCCATCCCGGGACCGTCGGAGTCTCCTTTGTGGGCTCGTCCGAGATCGGAGAGCGCGTCTACAAGACGGCCATCCAGCACGGGAAGAGGGCCCAGTGCCAGGGAGGGGCCAAAAATCACGTCCTGATCGCGGAAGATGCGATCATCGACGAGGTGATGCAGAACGTCGTCGATTCCTGTTTCGGCCATGTGGGAGAGCGATGCTTCGCCGTCTCCAACGTCCTGGCCGTTGAAAAGGTTTACGAGAGGGTGAAGGAGAAATTTCTCGAGCTCTCGAAGCGGTTGGTCCTCGGCTACGGCATGGACCCGGGAGTGACCCTGGGCCCGGTCGTATCGAAGGAGGCCCTGAACGAGATGTTGATGGAGATCGAGGGAGGGATTCGCGAGGGGGCCAAGCTCCTGCTCGACGGCAGAAATCCCAAGGTGGAGAAGTACCCTAAAGGATACTTTCTCGGGCCCACGGTCTTCGAGGCCGAACCGGAGATGCGGATCTTCCAGATTGAGGTCTTCGGCCCCGTCCGATGCCTCAAAAAGGTGAAGGACCTTGCAGAGGGGGTGGAGATCATCAACCAGAGCCGTTACGGACACACGGCCAATATTTATACGGAAAATGGGGGTTGGGCCAGAGAATTTGCCCGGCGGGTCAATGTGGGGCAGGTGGGGATCAACATCGGGACCCCTGCGCCCATTGCCTATTTTCCGGTAGGCGGAAGGAAAATCTCGATGTTCGGCGATATCCGGGGCCGGGCCAACGAGGCCATCGACTTCTACACCGACAAGAAGGTGATCATCAGCCGGTGGCATTCCTCGTTCCAGGGATTGGCCAAGACCCTGGACGACGGGTTCGCGATGAAATACACCAAAAAGGCGTAACTGGCAGGCATGAAGATGGATTCTCATCTCCGCGAGGAAGGCGTCGGAGGCATCTCGATCGAGTTTACCTTGAACGGAAGGCCGATCCAGGTGGACGTCCCTGCCCACTGGACCCTCTTGAGGGTCCTTCGTGAGAGATTGGGGCTTACGGGCACAAAGGAGGGATGCGGGATCGGGGAGTGCGGGTCCTGCACCGTCCTGCTCGATGGGAGTCCGGTCAATGCCTGTCTCGTTCTCAGCCCCAAGGTTTCGGGGAAAAGGGTGGAGACGATCGAGGGACTGGGAAGGCGGGATTCCCTCCATCCCCTCCAAAGGTCTTTCATCGAACACGGGGCGGTGCAGTGTGGATTCTGCACCCCCGGGATCCTGATGTCGGCCAAGGCCCTCCTTGATCGAAATCCCCGTCCAACGACCGAAGAGGTGAGGGAGGCGATCTCAGGCCATCTCTGTCGCTGCACCGGGTACCAGCAGATCATCGAAGCCATCATAAAGGCGTCGGAGGTTTGAGGATCAGAGGCCATGATTCCTCCCTTCCAATACTCCCTTCCCAAGACCCTCTCCGAGGCCTGCCAACTCTTATGGGATGCTTCGGGGAGGGCGAAGGTGATTGCCGGTGGCACCGATCTGGTGATTTCCCTTCGGAATGGGGGTTTGACGCCCTCTTGCCTCGTCGACCTGACCCACCTAAAGGAGCTCCGGGGGATCGAGGTATCGAACGGAGGCCTCTCGATCGGTGCAGCGGTCTCCCATTCCGAGATTGCGTCTTCGCCCACGGTGAGGCAGTTCGCGGGGATCCTTTCCGAGGCAGCCAGCCAGATCGGCTCTCCACAGATCCGTAACCTCGGAACCCTCGGCGGCAACATCGTCAACGCCTCTCCTGCCGCAGACACCCTCCCCCCCCTGCTGGTCCTCGAGGCCGTTGGGAGAGTGGTCTCTTTGAAAGGAGAGAGGGACGTTCCGGTCTCCCGCCTCCTCTTGGGCCCTTATCGGACGGCCCTGCAACCCTATGAGATCCTCACCCGGATCTCTTTTAAAAAGATCCCCGAAGGGATGAGATGGGTTTTCATCCGATTGGCCCGTCGGGAGGCCATGGCCATCGCCAGAATGAGCCTCGCCCTCCTACTCCGGATGGACGGGGGGCGGATCGAAGAGGTTCGGATCGCACCCGGGGCGGTCCTGCCCCATCCCGATAGGTTGATCGAGGTGGAAGAATTTTTGAAAGGCAAAACCCCGGAGGAGGCCCTGCTCAAGGAGGCCTCGAAGAAGGTCTCGGAGGCCGTGATCCGGCGAAGCGGGATCCGGCCCTCCACCTCTTATAAGGCCCCGGTCCTCGAAGCCCTTTTTCTCAGGGCGATGCGGGAGGTTCTGCAAAAGGATTCATGAGACAGATAGGGAAGGGACTTCCAAAAGTCGATGCCCTGGACAAGGTCCTGGGAAAGGCCCGTTTCGGAGCAGACCTGCCCGGGGAAGACTTTCTCCATCTTAAGGTCGTACGGAGCCGTAAGCCCCATGCAAAGATATTGGGCCTCGAGATGGCCGAGGCGCTCAAGGTCGAGGGCGTCGAGCGGATCTTCACCTCCGACGACATCCCAGGGAAGAATCTGGTGGGGACGATCAAGAAGGATCAACCTGTCCTCGCCAAGGAGAAGGTGAGGTCTATCGGCGACGCAGTGGCCCTGGTTGCCGCCAGGACGATGGAGGCTGCCGAGGAGGCGGCCCGGAGGGTCATCATCCATTATGAGGACCTTCCCTGTCTTCGCACTCCGGAGGAGGCGCTTCGACTCGATGCCCCGGCCATCCACGAGGGAGGAAACCTGCTTATCGAATTCAACCTCGTCAAGGGCGATGTTCAAAAGGGTTTTCAGGAGGCCGACCTCGTCGTCGAAAAGACCTACGAAACGACCTGGGTGGATCATGCCTATCTTGAGCCTGACGCCGGCATCGCCTATATCGACGAAGCAGGAAGGATCACCGTCGTCTGCCCGACCCAAAATGTCCATTACGACCAGAAGGAGGTGGCCTCGGTTCTCTCCCTTCCCCTTGAAAAGGTGAGGATCATCCAGTCCTCCACGGGCGGAGGTTTTGGCGGAAGGCTCGATCTCACGGTACAACCCTACCTGGCCCTGGCTGTCTACCACCTGAGGAGGCCGGTGAGGATCGTCTATTCGCGGGAAGAGGTCTTCGAGGTCATCTCCAAACGCCACCCGCTTAAGATACGGTACCGAAGCGGTGCGAAGCGGGATGGCCAATTGACGGCAGTGGAGGTGGAGATCTTGGGAGATACGGGGGCCTACGCCTCCTACGGTCCCACCGTTGGGATTCGCTCCGCCATCCATGCCACGGGTCCCTATCAGGTTCCCAACGTGAAGGTCCTGAGCCGGATGGTTTACACCAACAACCCCTGGTCAGGCGCCATGAGGGGATTCGGCGTTCCCCAAGTCGCCTTTGCCCACGAGTCTCAGATGGACCTGCTGGCCGAGGCCTTGGGGATCGACCCCATCGAGATCCGTTTGAAGAATGCCTTAACCGTCGGCTCTGAGACCGCGACGGGTCAGAGGCTGAAATCGAGCGTGGGGATCGGAGAGACCCTTCGAAGAGTGAAGGAATGGAGAGATCAGAATCGGTTCTCCTTGACCGATCCTTCGAGACCCCATCTCAGAAGAGGAATCGGGATCGCCTCCATGTGGTACGGGATCGGGAATACGGGGATCGCCAACCCCTCTACGGCCCAGGTCGAGATCTCTCCCGAGGGGAGGATCCGTCTCTACACCGGGGTGGCCGACATCGGACAGGGATCGGATACGGTCCTATTACAGATTGCGGCAGAGGCGTTAGGGGTGTCCCTCGATCAAATCGATCTCATCCGGGCCGATACCGCTAAGACCACCGATGCAGGAGCCACCTCTGCCAGCCGTCAGACCTACATCTCCGGGAATGCGATCCTCGAGGCGGTGAAGGACCTCAAAGAGAGGGTCTTGGAGGAGGCCTCTTCGATTCTTCGTGAAGAGATGAACGAGCTCTTCATCGAAGAGGCAGCGGTCAGACATCGTAAGAATCGAAGCCTCTCCATCCCCCTCGGGGAGGTGGCGAGGATGGCCCGAAGGGTGCTCCGGGGAGAGGGGAGCTTCGATCCAGAGACGACGAGGCTTGACCCCCAGACCGGCCAGGGGTCTCCCTATGCGACCTACGCCTTTGCGACCCACCTCGCCGAGGTGGAGGTGGACATCGAAAGCGGGAAGGTGAAGGTGGTTCGGGTCGTGGCCTGCCACGATGTCGGAAGGCCTATCCATCCGAAGAACGTCGTGGGTCAGATCATCGGTGGAGTGGCCATGGGGGTGGGGTTTGCCTTGATGGAAGAGTATCAGCCCGGAGAGACCGTCTCCTTTGTGAATTACCTCATCCCGACCTCGAAGGATGTTCCGGAGGTGGTCCCCCTCCTGGTCGAGGAGACCGAGCCCAGCGGTCCCTTTGGCGCCAAAGGGGTGGGCGAGCCCGCCCTCATCCCCTGTGCGCCGGCGATCCTCAATGCAATCAACCGGGCCGTCGGAGAGAGGATTTATCAACTCCCAGCAAGCCTTGAGAGGGTACTGGAGGCGGTTAGGAGAAAGGGGCCTCCGCTCCCGGCCAGCGGTCTCCCGACTTAAAGGGGGACCGGAGGGAATCGAAGAGACCCTAAGGAGGTTTTCTATGGCCAAACTGCTCATAAAGAATATCGGGACGATCGTTTCCGGGGACATTTCCAATCCTCTTCTGCAGGGAGATGCCATTTTCATCGATGGAGGATTGATTCGAGCCATCGGCAAGGAGAATGAGCTCGATGCGAGTGGGGTCGAGAAGGTGATCGATGCCGGAGGGATGACCGTCACACCGGGGTTGATCGATTCTCACTGCCATCCCGTCTTGGGTGATTTCACCCCGAGGCAGAAGATGCTCGATTTCATCGAATCGTCCCTTCACGGAGGCGTGACCACGGCCATCTCCGCAGGAGAGGTCCACCTGCCCGGAAGACCGAAGGATGTGGCGGGCACGAAGGCCTTGGCCATCCTTGCGGCGAAATCGTTCGCCAACGCCAGGCCTTCGGGCGTGAAGGTCCTCGGAGGGGGATTGATCCTGGAGCCCGGCCTCGAGGAGAGGGACTTTGAAGAGTTGGCCCGGGAAGGGGTGAGGGTCGTGGCCGAAATCGGGCTTGGGGGGATCAAGAGTCCGAAAGAGGCCGCTCCCATGGTCCGGTGGGCGAAGAAGTACGGGATGGTGGTGATGATGCACACAGGGGGGACCTCGATCCCGGGAAGCACGACGGTCACCGCCGAGGACGTGATCGCCACCGATCCGGATATCGTCTCCCATATCAACGGCGGGCCGACGGCGGGCTCCCTCACCGAGGCCGAAAAGCTGGTCAGGAATACCGACCTCACCCTCGAGATCGTTCATTGCGGAAACCCCAAGATGATCGTCGAGGTGATGAGGATCGTCAAGGCGGTGAAGGGCTATCCCCGGATCATCATCGGAAACGATGCGCCCTCGGGAACGGGTGTGGTCCCCCTCGGGATTCTCCGGGTGATCAACTTCCTCTCCTCCCTCTGCGAGGTTAAGGCCGAAGAGGCCATCGCCATGGCGACCGGGAACACCGCAAGGGTTTATAAGTTGAACCGGGGGGTGATCGCGGTGGGAAAAGAGGCGGACCTCGTCATCATGGATGCGCCGATGGGCTCGGTGGGTAAGGATGCCCTCTCCGCCATCGAGGCAGGAGACATCCCGGGGATCGCGGCCGTATTGATCGACGGGGTCGTGAAGATCGGGGTGAGCCGGAACACGCCACCGCCCAATCGAAAGATTGCCATAAACCCGTGAGGGACATGGTCCCAAGCAATTAGGCCTTATCCTAAGAGGAGTTCCCTCCCCCTCTTAAATGAAGATGGGGAAGGGGGAATTACGAAAAGCGCGTCGCGAAAGATCGATTAGGAGAGCTCGATGATCGTCAATGTGGAAACCTGTATCGGGTGTGGTCTCTGTGTGGAGACCTGCCCAATCTCTGCCATTCGTCTGTCGAAAGAAAAAGGGAAGAAGAAAAAGGCCACGATCTCCGAAATCTGCGTCGATTGCAAGGCCTGCACCAAGGTCTGTCCCGTGGAGGCGATCGGCCCTGAGCCGGTGTCCAAAACCGGTGGGATCTCCTGCCCTGCCTGCCCCATCAACTGTTACATCAGGCCCGGACTGACAGGCGCCTGCCAGCGGTTCGTCAACCGTGAGGGAGCACTCGTCCGGAACATCCCGCTTCAGCGTTATGAGGACGTCCAGGAGATCGTCGGGCCCGATCACGAGTCAGCGATTCGAAGACCCCTGATCACCGGGATCGGTGCCGGAACCACCTATCCCGACACGAAGCCCGCGCCATATATCGTCCAGTCGAACGTCGACGGGATCGATGTCGTCACGGTCGTGACCGAGGCGCCGATGAGCTATAGCGGCATCAAGGTGAAGATCGACACCGATAGAAATATCGGAAAAGAAGGCGCCCCCGTGCTCATCGGGAAGAAGAGGGTGGGGCATCTCTGCACCGAGGAATACGGTTCAAAAATCCTCTCCCTGGGAGGCGTCAACCTCCTCACCGGCGAAGGGGGGATCGCGGTCGCCCGGCTCATCGTCGATCTGGCCAACCGGAAGGAGGTTCGCCTCAGGGTGGAGGGAGGGGCCGAGCTGATCCTTCAGGTTGGGAAGCCCCCGATCATCGACGGAGAAGTGGGGACCCGGATGCGGGTGGGCTGCGGAAGCGCTTCGATGGGCCTCTTCGGAAGGTATTTTTTGAAGGCCGCCGACGAGGTCGTCGTCCTCGATTCCCACCTCATCGGCCAGTTCACTGAACATGCCGCTGGGAGAGAGCTCGGTGCGCGCTACAGCGGCATCCGCTTGAAGGCGAGGCGATCCACGCCCGGCAGGTACTTCGGAGAGCATGGCAGAGGCTGGGGCGGAACCCCGATCGAAAACCCCCTCGACATCGTCGAGGGCTTCGATCCGGAGATCACAAAACCCGGGACCACCCTCCTCGTCACGGAGACGACGGCCGAAAGGGCTGCGATGTTTCGCCTGAGCGAGAAGGGTCGCTTCGAGGAGATCGATTTGACGCCCGAGGCGCGGGAGGCCATCGATTTGATGGCCTCCAACTGTCAACCCTCGAGGGTCTCGGCCCTTTACGTCGGGGGGGCAGGAGGAAGCGCCAGGGCAGGGGTGACCAAGATCCCGATCAAGCTGAACCAGGCCATCCATCAGAATCGGGCAAGGCTCACGGTGGGCGGGGCGCCGACCTACATCCTTCCCGGAGGGGGGATCACCTTTTTTGTCGACGTGGAGAAGGTGATGGTGAGGGCGTTTACCTATGTCCCAACGCCTGCCACGGTCGTCCCTCTCGAATATACGATGAGGCTTGAGGAATATCTCGCAATCGGCGGTCACAAGGAGAAAATCCGGAAGTTGGAGGATGTGCTGAAAGAGATCAACCCATAACCCAATGTGAATAAAACGATAAAATTCCAATAACCCGAGGACGAAGGGGAACGAAATTACCATGGTCACGGTCCTTGGGAGCATTTATCTAAGGTCTTTGCGAGCGTAGCGTGGCCATCCCCTTAGATTGCTTCGGTCCCCTGCACCGAATGCGGCGGCCCTCGCAATGGCAAGAGGGTGGGGAGGTCGGTTCCTCGCGAGGCTCCTTGGATTGGCCCAACATCGATATCGTTTCGATTCAATCCAACATTTATCGTTTCTTTGATGAAGTCACGTTGGTACTGGAATTTACTGAATGGCGATGCCAAGGGCACATAGGATAGGTGAGAGAAACCTTATCCAGAGGCTTCCCAACGGGGCGGTCCTCGTGGACCATGGGCCCATGCGCCTCTCCGTCTATGTCTCGGAAAAAGGAAAGGTCCTCGCCTCGTTGGCCGAAGAAGGGGGTCTGCTGGCCCTCGAACTCCTCCAGGAGTTGGCCAGGTTTCTTCCCCTCTTGAAGAGGAGGTCGGTGGAATTGGATGAGGAGGGCCCCTATCCTGAAATCGTGAAAAGGATGATCCGGGCGACGAAAGAGATGGGAGAGCCGGACCTCACCCCGCTTGCGGCGGTGGCCGGGACGATCTCCGAGATGGTCGCAGATTTTATCTTCCACCAGGGTGGAACGAGGGTCATCGTCGAAAACGGTGGCGATATTGCCCTCCGAATGAGGGAGGGGGAGGTGGTCAAAGTTGGCATTCGATCCGAGATCGAAACCCCAAGGCCCTCTTTCCTCGTCACCGTCGATTCCTCGATGGAGGTCGGGGGCGTGGCCACGAGCGGGCTGGGGGGCAGGAGTTTCACCAAGGGGATCGCCTCGGCAGCCACCGTCTTTGCGAGGAAGGCCTCCTCGGCCGATGCGGCGGCAACGGTGGTGGGGAATTTTACCAACCTCGATGCTCCCGAGATCGCCCGGGCCTTGGCAGAGTCCCTCTACCCGGATACCGATATCGCCGGCCAATGGGTGACGACCCGGGTGGGGATGCTTCTCTCCCATCAGGTGGAACAGGCCTTAAAGAACGGCTTATCAAAAGCCTCGGAGCTTCGACGCAAGGGGCTCATCCAAGGGGCCTTCATCGCCGTCCAGGGAAAGACCCTCTGGACGGACTCGTTGTCAGGCCGGTTGGCTCCTTTGTGATCCCAACCCGTTCAGCGATGAATCCGATTTCGGAGGTTGAAGATGGAAGTGAGAAAGTATGTGACCATCGTCGAGGAGACCGTGATCGAAGGAGGGAAGAAGGTCGACCCTCCTACGCGGAAGGCCGCCGCGGTAGCGGTGATCAAGAATCCCTTTGCCGGAAAGTACGTTGAGAACCTGGAAGAGCTCATCGAGGTCGGCGAGGCCCTGGGCGGGATCCTCGGAAGGCGGGCGGTCGAGGCCTTGAAGATCTCTCCCGAAAAGGCCGAGAGCTATGGCAAGGCGGCCATCGTCGGACTCGCTGGCGAACTGGAGCATGCCGCGGCCATCCTCCATCCAAAGCTGGGGGGGCCACTAAGGGAGGCGGTGGGCGGTGGAAAGGCGATCATCCCTTCGGCGAAGAAGATGGGGGGGCCCGGGACGGAGATCGACGTTCCGCTCCATTATAAAGATGCAGCCTTCGTCCGCTCCCACTTCGACGCCATGACCGTGAGGGTGCCGGATGCGCCCGGGCCGGACGAGATCGTCGTGGCCATTGTTGTCACAGATTCCGGAAGGCCCCATCCTCGCATCGGCGGGTTGAAGAAGGAAGAGGCCAAAAAGGAGGATGGCCTGAGGTAGGAGCCCCCGTCAGACCTTCCTGACCAGAGCCTCGATGTCGGCGGATCGGAGGTCCCTTAAAAAGTAGAAGAGGAGTTCGAAGGTCCTTTCCACATCGGACCATCTCACCACCTCTGCGGGCGAATGGCTGTATCGCCGGGGAATGAAGACCCCTCCGCAAGGAATCCCTTTGCCGGAGGTGTGAATCGTCGAGGCATCGGTCCAGGTCCTGAAGATGTCCTTCTGGTGGGGGATGCGGTATCTAACGGCAGTCGAGATCAACCGCCGTGTGATCTTCTTCGAATAGATCGTTCCCTGGCCGAGGGCGTTCACATCCATGGAACGGATGACCGGCCCTTTTCCGCACTCGTCCGTGGCCAGCTGCGGCGGTGTGATCGGGTCCGCGGCCGGGACCGTGTCGAGGACGATGGCCAGATCCGGTTCGAGGGCTTGGGCCACGACCTTCGCCCCCCTGGACCCGACCTCCTCTTGAACTGCCGCTACAAGGAAGAGCTGATAATCGAGCCTCACCTTCTTCAGTTTCTCGGACAGTTCAATGAGGATGGCACAGCCCGCCCGATTGTCAACCGCCTTGCTGATGAGGGTGTCTTTTCCCACGATCTCGAAATGGGGATGATAGACGATGGGGTCGCCGATCTCGATGCCCCAGGAACGGACCTCTTCGGCGCTTTCGGCCCCCACATCGATCCAGAGCTCCGAAGCGGAGATCGGACGCCTCAAGTCCTCCGGGCTCATCAGATGGCGGTTCTTCACGCCGATGACGCCGGTATAGATCCCCTTGTCCGAACAAATATCCACCTTTGTGCTGAGGAGGACCCTTTCATCGAACATCCCGTTAAGGTCGAAATAGAGATAACCTTTCGGATCGATATATTTGACCAGGAGGCACATCTCGTCCATGTGGACGCAGACCATCGCGGATCGCTTTCCCCTTCCCATCCTGCCGATCACGTTCCCCATGGGATCGATGGAGACCTCGGGGAGGTTCTTTTCGAGCTCCGTGGCCATCCATCGGGCGACCCTCTCCTCGAATCCGCTCCCTCCTGGAATCGAAATCAGCGTCTTGAACCGCTCAAACATCCCCTGACTTTTTGGTTTCATGGCGGGTTCCTTGGCTACGTTAAGATCATTGACCTATTTTCACCCATTTTCTAAGATAAATCCAGAGATGGAATCCGATGAGGAGAAGGGTGGCCACCAAAATCCAACCCGGGGCGATCTCGATGTAGATGATCCGTTCCGCATAGTGGATGATGAAAGAGCCGGTATAGGTCAGATCCGGATGGTGTCGGGCCCTCAACCAGGCCTCGATGTGGGTCAGGGGGCAGTACCATCCGAGGAGTTGGATGAGGAGGGCAAAGGCGAGGCCCAAGAGGTGAAAGGCCCTGATCCACTTGTGACGCCTTCCCCAGAGGGCACCGGTCAAAAGAAAGAGGATCCAGAGAAGGTGAACCCAGACGGTGAAATCGGCAAGGAGCTTATACCCCATGTCCCGATTGCCTCCGAATCTCGAAGGCCGAAGAAGCGGTCGCCTTTTCCCGGCTGAGCTGCAAAAGGACGATGGCCGCGATGACCCCGAGCCCTCCAACGATCTGAAGGGGCTCAAGGACCTCGCCGAGGGCGAGGAAGGCCGCCACGCCCGCCACCACCGGTTCCCAGGTCGAGGTGATGCTCGCGCGGGTGGCCCGGAGCCGTTCCATCCCTTTGAAGTAGAAACCGAAAGGGATGAGGGTGGAAAAGATGGAGATATAGAGGAAGGCGATCCAAACCTTGAGGGAGTGCCCCTCTCCGAGGATCTTGACCGGGGAGACGAAGACGAGATAGCACAGCGCGCTGAGACCGAATCCATAGAAGATGAGCGTCCAGGGATCGTACTTTTTAAGTCCCTTCTCTCCATAGAGGGCATAGAAGGTAAAGAAAAAGGAGGCGATCAGGCCGCTCAATATTCCCGTCCTGTTCAGGCGGAGCAGATCGATCTCGTATCCTCCCACCATCAGGTAACACCCGGCAACCGCCAGGACGAGGGCCGCGCTTTTCGTCTTCGAGAAGGGTTCCCGTTGGAAGAAGGCCGCATAGAGGAAGACCCAGAGGGGTTGAAGGTACTGGAGCAGTATGGCTGGGCCCACCTGAATCTGGCTGATGGTAAAATAGTAGAAGAACTGCATTCCGGTCACCCCGATCCCTCCCAGGACGAGGAAATAAGGCAGATCCTTGAGATCGATGATCAGACGTTTCGGGTCATAGAGGAGCAGAACGAAGAAAAGGATCAGGGTGGAGAGGACCAGGCGGACGAAAACCAATTCCTCGGGGGGCAGGCCGACGTTGAAGAGGGCCTTGGCCACGACGCTCGAGATCCCCCAGAGGGTCGATCCGATCAGGACGTAGAGGTATCCGTAGAGTTCCTCTTTCTTCATGTTTTTTCATCGTGCCATAAGTAAAAACCTAAAGTCAACGATAGGGCCATCCGGAGGGGCGCGGGGTTTGATAAACCCTCACCTTGTTGTTAAAATTAATCAAACGACGATGAGGGGCGGACACCTTTTAATCCTTTGCCTTGTTTTTTTTCTGGTCACCCCTTTTTTTACCCTCCCTCTTCACTCCAAAGAGATTGAAAAAAACGACTTCAAGGCGGAACGAGAGAGGCTCGTGGCCGAGTGGAGAAAGGAGAGGGACGAATTCTTCAAAAACCATCCCCGATCGCCCCTGCTTTCTAAAGATCGAAATGGCTTTAAGGGATTGAGATACTTCCCTTTCGATCCGAAATACGCCTTTTTAGGGGAGATCAGGCGATACAACATCCACATCAACAACCCCGAATACTATGCCACCTTTTTGACGAACAAGGGGACGAACAAACGCTATATCCGGTATGGAAGGTTCCAGTTCCAGTTGAACGGGAAGGAGTATGTCCTCCAGGTTTACAAATCGATCCTGAGCGATATCCTCTTCATCCCCTTCAAAGACCGAACCAACGGAAAAGAGACCTACGAGGGAGGTCGGTACCTCGATGCAGAGATCCTGGCCGGCTACAAGATGGTGTTGGATTTCAACATGGCCTACAACCCCTCCTGCGCCTATAATGAAAAATATGTCTGTGTCCTCCCGCCGGCCGAAAACACCCTCCCCATCGAGATCCGGGCGGGCGAAAAAGACTTCAAATGAGCCTTCTGACCCGGGCCCAGATCAACGGCCCGACGATCTCCCTTCATGACGATGGAAGAGGTAGTGGGAATGGATATGGCGGTGGGTGATCTCGCCATGGCGGTGGGCGTGTTCGTGGATGAGGTTGACCCGGAGCAGCAGCTCCTCGTCCCCGAGGATCTCCATCACGCTCCCCGTCTTTTCGATCCGGTGCTCCTCTGATAGGACGCTCACCGTGGTCTGGAGCTCATCCACCAGGGAGAGGTCGTGGGTGGCGATGACAAGGGTCTTTCCGGCCTCGTTCAGGGCGAGCATCAGTTCTACGAGAAAACATTGGGTCTTGGGGTCGAGGCCGTTGGTGGGCTCATCCAGGAGCAGGACCTCCGGGTTCATCGTGAGGACCGACCCGATGGCGACCTTCTTCTTCTCTCCGCCGGAGAGCATGTAGGGCGGCCTCTCCTTCAGGTGCTCGATGTTGAGCATCTTCATGATCTCGAAGGCCCTCTCCATCGCCTCGTCTCTGTCCAGGTCAAGCTGAAGGGGGCCGTATAGAAGTTCGTCGAGAACGGTGGGGCAGAAGAGCTGGACCTCTGAATCCTGAAAGACGTAGCCCACCCGTTCCCTGAAGAACCTTAAAAACCCCCTGTCCTTCAAGGTCTGTTTCGAGACCTCCCTCCCCTTGAAGAGGATTTTTCCGCTGGAAGGGGTGAGCAGGCCATTCATGATCTGGAGCAGCGTGGTCTTGCCCGTCCCGTTGGCCCCGATGATGGCGAAACGTTCGCCCTCCCGGATCTCGAGGCTGATGTCCTTGAGGGCCTCGATGCTCTCGTTATAACGGTAATGGATATGCTCCAGGGAGAGGATCGTTTCCAAGACCGCTGCCTCACATCCAAAGGAAGAGACACCCGAGGAGAAGGAGGAGAATCCCTACGGCCTTATCTCGTGGCCTCAGCTTCGGCATCCCCTGGATTTGAATCCTGTCGGAGAAACCCCTTGACCGCATGGCGTCGAAGACCTCCTCGGCCCTCCTTCGAGTCTTTCTGAAAAGAAAGGCGATCCTCCCGACCACCCATCCTCTCGCCTCTTGAGCCCGGGGTTCTCGCACCAACCTGCTCTTTTTGGCCAGATGCATCTCCTCGACGATCTTCGAGAAGAGAAAGAGGTACTTATAGGTCAAGGTGATGACGATGAGAAAGGCGTCTGGGACCCTGAAGATCTTCAAGGCCCGGAGAATCTCCGGCAGAGGGGTGGTGTAGAGAAGGAGGAAGGTCAAGGAGAGGGAGTTCCATACCCGAAGCGCCATCATCCCTAACCCGTAGAGTCCCTCCTCGGTGATCCCGATCGTCCGTGGCACCGGGTAGATCCAGATCTCATAAGGACCGGAGAGGTGAAGAAGGGGCCAGAGGATCTTCCCTGGCTTAAATAGGTTGAAAGCCGAGGGAAGGGCGATGAGAAAGCCAAAGACGAAGGTGAAGAGGAGAATCTTTCGATAGAGGTGGAAAACGTTCAGGCGGGAGAGGAGCATCAAGAGAAAGACGAAGAGGCCGATCCCGATCTCCGTAAGGATCTCTGTCTTGAGGCTTACGAGGACCAGGAAGAAGGCGAGGAAGAGGATTTTGATCCGCGCATCGATCCTCTGGAAGAGGCCCTCTCCCGAAGCCGATTCCCACTGCGCGTAGGCGGTTCGTATCATCTCGGAGAATCGAATCACCCCCCTCTCGAGAAAAGGGGTCCTCAGGCTCTTTCCCTCAAAACGGGGAGGGCTTGGGGAGGGAAGGGTGAGCAAGAAGGGAGGGATGGTTCCTTTCAGGGGTTATTCCTTTCTAAAAGTAGATCGAAAGCGTCGCGATGGCCCGCACCTTCTCCAGCCCCTCGGCGCCCTGCTGCTCGTCCTTTTCATTGAGGCGTTTAAGGGTGGGGAATTTCAACATCAATCCAAGGCTTCCGTTCAACGGTTTTGGAAAGGAGAACCTCAGCCCCGGGGAGAGGTAGAGGATCGTCCCGCCTGTGGCCCTCTGTTTCTCCCTTCCTTCTTCGTCCCTGGCGATGTGGAGGAGGTTCAATTCGAGGATCCCGTCGATCTTGGAGACCACCCCCTCGGGTTTTCCGAACAGTTCATAGATCCCGGCAAGATTGGCCCTCCATTCGTTCCCGAATTTGAACCGGTCCTTTCGGGTGAAGATATCATAAGAGGTATCTGCCGCCAGGGTCAAGGCACGGGTCAGCTGCCTCGTGGCGGCGATGCCAAAGGTGTAGGTGGGGCTCCCGAAACCCGGCTGCATCCCGGGGTCGACCTCCCCGCCCAACTCCTTCTTGTTCTTCCCGGTGGGGAGGGTAAACCCGCCGAAGAGGGAGAGATAGGTCTTCTTCGTCTCCTCCAGGGCGACCGCCGTATCCTGGGCCGCATTGAGCCGGATCCCCTTGATCGAGGGATCGTAATGGAATCCGAGGTTGAGGAGAAACTTGATGTCTCCGATCCCCCTGGTGGAGCCGAGGAGGTCTTGCCTCTTGATGTTATAGGGAAGAAAGAGGCTTCCCGTCAGATAGGGAGTGAGTCCGTAGGAAAGGCCGACGTTCATGAAGGTGAAGGAGTCCTTGTTGGTCGGTTCGGCAAAGGTTCGCTCCTTCCATTCGACCTGTTCGAGCCTCCATGACAGGACGAAACCGCCCTGGGGAAGCGTTAAGGGAGAATTGGTCTCGATGGGGCTTCCCGGACCGAGGGCGAGGCTGATGCCGCCGTGATGGGCCGAGGTGAAAAAGGGAAAGGCCAAGGGAAGCACAAGGGAGAGCAGGAATGCAGGGGCCAACCATCTCTTCATCTGTTTTTCCTCCTTACGTTGGATTTCTCTTTCTGGACCTCCAGAGGGAATAGATGCCGAAAAGCCCGAAGATGAGGCTGATGCCGACGATCAACTTCGTATGAGTGGCCACGAGGGGTTTTCCGAAGGATTCAAGGCGAAGCGCGGAATCGACCTTGACCTCGATCGTGATGCCGTGAAAGCCATGGGTCGATTCGCCCCAGACCTTGATCTTCCATGTCCCTGCCCTATCGGGGAAAAAAGAGAGGAAACCATTTTTATCGGTCCTTCCGATCTGGTGGGGTTCTTTATCTCCCGGGCCAAAGAGTTCGTACTGGGAATAACTCGCAGGGTTCTCCCGGTCATAAAAGATTTTTACCGAGACCCCCTTTGGTTGGACATCGTAGTGGATGGAATGTCCATGCGCCAAAGGAGAGGCGAAGAGGAGAAGGAGGGCCAGCCCTCCCTTAATCCGTTGGATCCAGGGGGATATTCTCATTTGGTCACCTCGAAGGTCAAGGTCGATGTGAGGCTCAGGTAATCCGCATCAGGGTCATTCTTCAGAGGTTCTCTGAGGCTTACCGAGACGAGTTGGACGCCCTTTTGGAGGGGGATCTTTGCGATGCCCTCCTTGTCCGTCGTGGCCCATTTCTGGTGGTCCCCTCCTTCGACCTCGACCCCCGAAAGGGGCTTTCCTTGATAAAGGACTTTTAAGGACAGAAAACTTCCGGCCTTTGATTCAAAGGGATTCTCCAGAGGGACCAGATCCAGTTTCACCTCGGCCAGGGGCTTGGAAGCCGCCTCGCCCCAACCGAGGAGGGCCTTGGTGAAAAAGAGGGAGCGGTTCGCCTCCACCACACGGGTCGCCTTCCTTTTCGGGAGATTCTTCCAACCATAGATGGTCTTTGACCAGTAACCATTGTCGATCTCCGAAAAGAGGACACAGGGGGGAGGATCGGTGGTCCTCAGGAGAAGGCCCGAAGGCCTTCTTTCCACCTTCACCTCCAGCTCTCTTCCGCTGGCATCGAGGGCCTTCACCCACTTCACCTTCGCGGGGTCGAACTCTTCCCGCTTGGCCCCGTGGCCGAAGACGAGGAGGAGCTCGGGACCTCTCTTTTCGATCCAGAAATCATGACCATGGCCAGCGATGGGCACGAAGAGCGAAAACGCCGTCAGAAAAGGGAGTAGGATTTTTGTCGTTTCTTTCAATGGGCCGACACCTCCTTTCTTGAGGACCGTCAACACCAATCCCGTGATCGCCCCTTCGAGAAGGCCGATCACGGTGAGATGGGGGATCATGACGGCCGGAAGGGTGATCCCGAGGGGAAAGGGGAAGTAAGAGGAGGAGGGGTGGATCGTCGTTTGGAGCCCCAGCTCGATCGCCATGACCAACCCGCTGAGGTTGAGGGAGAGGTAGGCGGCCAGGGCTCCTGCGATCGGTTTGGGGAGGCGAAGGCCGGTGCCGAACCGGAAGATCCAATAACCGGAAAGGGCACCGACGAAGCCGATGTTGAAACAGTTGGCCCCTAAAGCCGTGATCCCTCCTTCCCCAAAGATCAGGGCCTGGATCATCAAGGCGACCGAGATGGAGAGGATCNCGGGCCAGGGCCCCAGGAGGATGGCGACCAGGGGAGAACCGTTGAGGTGCCCTGTAGTGCCTCCGGGCAGGGGGATGGCAAAGACCATGGCCACAAGGCTGAAGACGGAGGCCAGGGCAAGATAGGGGATGTGAGCCGCCTCGAGGCTCTTTCTCACCCTTTGGGACGCATAGACCCAGATCGGAACCATGGCCGACCAGAGGCCGCCGTAGGTCACGGGGCCTAAATATCCATCGGGGATGTGCATGGAAGGTCTTCCCTCCCCTCCTGAAAAATAAGAAGGCCACGACGATCCCTTCGCTTCTGCGAAACATGGGCCTTCGTGGCCTTCTTCTTTTAATGGGTAATGAATTTCAGGGGGACGCGGCCTTAGGGGTTTAATCCCCTTGGGATTTGCATCGAAACGGATGCCTCCCGGTTCTTCGGAACCGGGAGACCTTCATATCTCTTCGAGGATGATCCGATGATCGAGGAGGTTCATCTCCTTGATCCTGGCCCTCACCCGCTTCTGCTCTCCGAAGATGTTCTGAAGATAGAGCCCTTCGGGTTCGGGTCTGAGGACGGAAATGTCCTCGAGGATCAGCTCTTCTTTTCCCTCTTTAAAAAGATAGGCGTTGGCTTCGCACATAGGTTCCTCCTGATCTCACCCCATGATCTCCTGGATCCGCTTGATCAATTGATCCACCAGGTGGGGAAGGGGTTCCTTGGGCGCCCCGATGATTTCGGCCTCCGGCGTTTTCAGGGGCAAGAGGCACTTCAAGGCCGGTGAGGCGGAGATGGCCTCTGCCATTTTCGGGGTCAACTCGCCCATCATGGAATGGGCGAGCACGATGGCGATGGAGCCCACGATGAGGTCCACCTTTTTGACGGTCTGCAGGATGGCGTTTTCTCCCGAGGCTCCTCTGTTCGCCCCCGCCTTCAACATGGCCGCGGTCGCCATGGCGTTCGTTCCGAGGCCGACGAGCTCGATCTCCTCGCCAATGGCCTCCCGGAGGCGCTTGATGATCAATCCTCCGATGCCCCCTCCCTGTCCGTCGATCACGGCGATCGATTTCTTTTTCTCCATTCCCACCCTATAAAAAAAGCCACTTCACCTCCCTTCGGGAAGGATCACCTTCGTGGCTGAACCCTTTATAAAAGAGAAACGGTCGTTTTGTCAATCCTAACGGATATACTGGAGGATGGCCTGGCTCAGATGGTGGGCGACGCTCTCCTGGAAATGGCCCTGGTTGAGGAGCCGTTCGTCCTCTCGATTCGTGATGTAGGCCACTTCGATCAAGACGGAAGGGATGTCCGGGGCCCTGAGGACGACGAAGTTGGCCTGCCGGTAGGAGGGGAACTTCAGGAGGTGGACCTTTTCGAGCGCTTCCAAGGCCAGCTCGGCGAAACGGAAGCTCTCCTTCATCGAATGGTTCTGCATCAGGTCGAGGAGGATCTGGTTGATGTTGGGGTCGCGGCTCAGGGAGGCCGGCCTGAGAAGGGCTCCGCCGAGGATGTTGGACATGTTCTCTTTATCCGCCAGGAGCTTGGCGGCCTGGTCCGATGCGCCGGACAGGGAGAGGCAATAGACCGATGCGCCCCGGGCCTGGGGATTGAAACTTCCATCGGCGTGGAGGCTGATAAAGAGGTCTGCCCCATACTCCCTCGCCATCCTCACCCTCTGTTCGAGGGGGATGAAGTAATCTCCCTTCCGGGTCAGAAAGGCCCTGACCTCCTTGGTTTGTTCGAGCCTGGCGAGGAGTTTTCTCCCGATCTCCAGGACGACGTTCTTCTCCATGGTCTTGCGGGGGCCGATCGCTCCCGGGTCTTCACCGCCGTGTCCGGGGTCGAGGACGACCACTTTCGTCCCCTTCGGTCGAGACTCCTTCTGCCTCTGCCTCTCTTCCTGGTCGAGCCTTTCCTGGACAACATCGATGAGGTCGATGACGAGGCGATGGGGCTTTCCCAGGTCGGGTTTTAGGGCAAAGAGGGAGGCCTGGAGGAAGACCTTCTGGTGGAGGACAAGCCTGACCCTGCCCCTTCCCAGATCGGTGAGGGTGATCTTATGGAGGTACTTGTCGTTCACCTCGATGGCCCTCTTCTTCGGCAGGGAGGTGATGCCACTGAGTTCGATCTGCCACTCGGGCGGAGACTCCTGGGGATGGGCCTCGTATCGAGGCGCCTCCGTTAAATCGAGGACGACGCGGGTGTGATCCGGGGCGGACCAGAAGCGGACGTCGGTGATGGCGGCGCTGAAAGCCGTGGGAGGATCGATCAGAAGGAGGCCGACGACGAGGAGGAGGATGGAGAACAGGCGGAGTTTAAGACCATCCATGGCCGTGGCCATCGAGCGGAGAACCTGACCAGGATCTCCCACCGGTCGCCCCTCTCCACGTCGGGGGTGACCGGTGGGCTCTCATGATCGGGGGCAAGGGGCTTCTCGTTTTAACCGACCTTGAAGACCATGGCGGCACCGGTATCCCCTGCGGCACACCCGGCCCATAGGCCGTAGCCACCGCCCAGCATGACGATCTCTTCGATCAATTCGATGATGAGCCTTCCGGCCGTTGGGGCCTGGGGATGGCCATAGATCATGGAGTTGCCGTAGTTGTTCATCCAATTGACATCGATCCCCATCATCCTCGACATGTAGATGTCATTGACGACGAAGGGGCTGTGCGTCTTGACCGCCTTGAGGTCCTTGACGGTGATGCCGGCATCTCTGAGGGCCATCTCGGAGGCCGGGACTGGGGCCTCGGCCATATACCCCTTCTCCACCCTTGCGAAGCCGTAGGAGAGGATCTGAATCTCGATCTTCGGATCGGCGCTATACTCCTTCGCCTTTTCCCGGGTGGTGACGATGAAGCCGCAGTTTCCGTCCGCCGGGTGAGTCTGGGAGCCGTAGGTGAGGACTCCGCCCGGCTCGAGAGGTTTCAGCTTGGCCAGGCCTTCGGCCGTGGTCGGGGTGACGCCCTCGTCCTCTTCGACCAGTTTCACCTCCTTTTTGCCGACCCTCACCTCCACCGGGAACATGTAGCGCCTCTGAAAGGCCCGGTCGTTGGCCAGGGCATCGAGGTACTGGTGATACCGCCTCAGGGTGACGGCATCGCACTCCTCCTTGGTCACCCCGATCTTTTTGGCCACATTCTCGGCGGTCTGGATCATTTTGAAACCGGCCCAAGGATCGAGGTTGAAGTTGTCCATCATCCAGTTCTCGGAGATGACCTCTCCGCCCGGTCCGAGGGGGTTGGGCCAGACCGTGTGAGGGCCGTTGGAGCACCGGTCCGACATCAAGGCATAACCTGTCTCGTAAGCCCCGATCTCGATATTCTGGGCCGCAAGGTAGATGGCGGTGGTCGAGGTGGTGCAGGCCTGGTTGATCATCAGGGCGGGGACGTTCTTTTTCCCCTCGACGACCATGGCCGCGGCCCAGGTATGGCTGTAAAACATCCGGTGCTGGGCCACGGAGATCCCGTAGTAGAGGTAGTCGATGATGGTGGGATCGAGATTTCTGCTCTTGAACCAGCGATTGGCAGTGGTGGCTCCGAGGACGATCGCATTCTCATTGGCGAGGCTCCCCTGCCAACGGCAGAAAGGGGAGGAGTAGTATCCCCGGAAAGGAATATAGGATTTCTGTAATTTGGCCATAATCTCTCCTCCTTTTCATGGCGCTTCCTTTTCATCCCCAAAGAAGGGGCACGAGGCTTAATGGACACGCCAACCGGTTACGATCTCAATATTGGTACCAGCCTCCTTTGGTCTTCCGGCCCAGTTTTCCTGCCCGGATCATCGATTTCAACAGGGGAGGGGCAGACCACTTGCTCTCCTTGTTCAGCTCCTTGTAAAGGTATTCGGTCACATGGAGGGCAATGTCGATTCCCGTAAGATCCATCAGTTCGAAGGGGCCCATGGGATAGTTGAGCCCGAGCTTGACGGCCTTGTCGATGTCCTCGCAGGTGGCGATCCCCTCCTCGACCATCCGGATGGCCTCGATAAAGTGGGGGATCATGAGGCGGTTGACGATAAATCCAGGGGTGTCCTTCTTCACCTCCACGGGCTCCTTCCCCATCTTCTTTGAAAGGTCCATGACGAGACGGGTGGTCTCATCGCTGGTATGGTATCCCCGGATCACCTCCACCAGTTTCATGAGGGGCGCGGGATTGAAAAAATGCATTCCCGCGACCTTCTCGGGCCGTTTGGTCGCCATGGCGATCTCGGTGATCGACATCGAGGAGGTGTTGGTCGTCAGCACGACATGGGGCGCCGTCAACTCATCGAGGGTTTTGAAGAGCGACTTCTTCAGTTCGAGATCCTCGAAGACCGCCTCGATGACGAAATCGACGTCCTTCAGATCCTCCATCCGGGTGGTTCCCTTGATCCGGGAGAGGACCCCCTTCTTCTGCTCCTCCGTCATCTTCCCTTTCTCGACGCTTTTGGTTAGAAATTTCTCGATGGCGTTGAGGCCGTTTTCGACGAAGCGATCCTCGATGTCCCGCATCACCACCTGATACCCTGCCTGGGATGCCACCTGGGCGATCCCGTTTCCCATGGTCCCAGCTCCCAAGACGCCGATCTTTTTGATCTCCATAAATTGACCTCCTTTTTAAGGGTAGTTTTTCCCGATGAGATGCTGTTCTTTTTTTCACATCAAAATATTATAAACTCCACCCGATGTCAAATTTTTTTGGGAGGCCTCCGGCCCGTAATCTTTAAGTCCAAAAAATCTAAAATGTTTTTTGACCTAAGGGAGGCCCTCTAAAAAAAGGGAGATCTTTCTCTGAAACTTGACAAAAAGGGGCTGGGTTGGTTTATATTTTGCGACATATATATGACGCATTTCCACGAAAAGAGAAAGGGGGAGGGTGGAATATAGGTCAAAAGGAGGTATATATGGCAACCCCGGTAACCGTTCCAATGGTTGGCAAGATCGTCTCTGTCTCTGTCAAGGTGGGCGATCGGGTGAAAGAGGATGATCAGGTGGCGGTGCTCGAGGCCATGAAGATGGAGATGCCCATCGTCGCGCCGGTCAGCGGAGTGGTCAAAGAGATCTGCGTTTCTCCGGGTCAGGAGGTCGAGGCCGAGGCCACCATCGCCCTGATCGAATAGGAGGGGGGATTTATTCTTTCCCGGTCACAAAGCCTGTGATGAAACGAATCGGGATCATCGCCAAACAGAACAAACCTGAGGCCCTGACGATCATAGGACGATTGGTGGAGTGGTTGGGATCGAAGGGGATAGAGATCTGTGTCGAATACGGGGTCGGACAGGCGGTCCCTTCCTCCCCGATCGGAGGCCAACTCAGACCGATGGAGCGAGAACAGATCCCCTCCGAGGTAGAGATGATCATCGTCCTCGGGGGGGATGGAACCCTTCTCAGCGTGGCCCGGCTGGTGGGAGGCTATCGCGTCCCCATCCTCGGGGTCAACTTGGGAGGGCTCGGATTTCTGACGGAGATCACCCTCAAAGAGCTCTTCGACGTCTTGGAACGGGTGATCCGAGGCGAGTTCGTCACGGATGAAAGGACGGTCTTTCATGCCTCCGTGATCCGCCGGGAAGAGAGGCTGGCCGAGTATACCGTCCTAAACGATGCGGTCATCAATAAAGGGGCCTTGGCCAGGATCATCGATATCGAAACCTCGATCAACGGGGAATACCTCACCACCTTCAAATCGGATGGCCTGATCCTTTCAACTCCCACGGGATCGACCGCCTACAACCTTTCCGCCGGCGGTCCCATCGTCCATCCCTCTCTGCCCTGTATCATCATCACCCCCATCTGCCCTCATACCCTGACCAATCGACCGATCATGATTCCAGACGATGTCGTCGTCAGGGCGACCCTTCAGACGAAGCAGCAGGAGGTCTTTCTCACCCTCGATGGACAGCAGGGATTCATCCTGGAATATGGGGATGTGGTGGAGGTCAAGAAGGGCGAGGAAAAGATCCTTCTCGTCAAATCGCCCTATCGCCACTACTTCGGGGTCCTGCGGGAGAAGCTCAAATGGGGGGAGAGATGATCTCCGGCCCCCCTCGTCGTGATACGTCTCCGTCCGAACGTTAAAATACGACCACCGCCGAGGAGCCCGGAGACGGAGTATGTTATCAGAACTTCGGATCAAGAACCTGGCCATCATCGACGAAGTGAGCCTCACCTTCTCGAAGGGGTTCAATGTCCTGACCGGTGAGACCGGGGCGGGCAAGTCGATCATTCTCAATGCGGTCCGCCTCCTCCTCGGGGAGCGAATGGGCGAGGAGGTGATCCGGACGTCGGAAGAGGAAGCGGTCGTGGAGGCCCTCTTCGATCTTTCTGGCAATCGGGAAGTCAGGGAAAAGGTGAAGGAGTGGGCCCCAAAGACCCAGGGCCACCGGGATGAAACGGAATGTCTCATTCGAAGGGTCCTCTCCCGTTCCGGACGGAGCAGAGCCTTCCTCAACGAATCACTGACGACCCTGGGGACCCTGTCGGAGGTCGGCGAGGCATTGATCACCCTCTGCGGACAACACGAGCATCAATCGCTCCAACGGGTGGAGACCCATCTCGACCTCCTCGATGAATTCGGCGGGTTGATCCCTCTCCGGAATCAATATCAGGAGCACTTCGAAAATCTCCTTTCCATGGAACGGGAGATCCGAAGGGTGTGGGAGGAAAAGGAGCGAGGGAACCGGGATCGGGAACTGATGATGTTCCAGTTGGGAGAGATCGAGGCCGCACGGCTTGAACGGGGGGAGGAAGAGGGTCTGAGGGAGGAGCGGAAGATCCTCACCCATGCAAGAAAATTGATCGATTTCGTCACCCGGTCGCTCGAAGGCCTGCAGGAGGGGGAGGGATCTGCCGTGGAACGGATCCAGAGGGTCCTCCGGCAGGGACCGGAGCTGATCGGCATCGACCCCTCCCTTTCCGATCCGTTGAGGTCCCTGGAATCGGTCTCGATCCAATTGGAAGAGGTATGCCTCACCCTTCGGGATTATTTGAGACGGGTCGAGGCCGACCCACAGAGGCTGGAGGAGGTCGAAAACAGGCTCGAGGAGATCGACCGTTTGAAACGGAAATATGGCCCGACCATCGAGGACGTGCTCTCCTTCAAAGAGAGGCTCAGGGCCTCCCTCGGCGCCCTTTCCTCCAGCGAAGAGAGGCTCTCCCATCTCGAAGGGATTCGGGACTCCCTCAGGGGGGAGGTGGTCGCCCTGGCCAACAAACTCTCTTTTGAGCGGAAGAGGGTGGCCACCGAGTTAAAGAAGGCCGTGGAACGGGAGTTGGGACTCTTAGGCATGAAGAGGGCCAGTTTCGAAGTGAGGGTCGAGGAGGAGGAACTCACCCCCAAAGGGGGCAATCGGGTCGAATTCATGATCTCTCCCAATGTCGGGGAGGAGGTCAAGCCCCTGGCCAAGATCGCCTCGGGAGGGGAGCTTTCGAGGATGATGCTGGCGATGAAGAAGATTTTGGCCAGGGTGGGGGGGAGGCAGGTGTTGGTCTTCGACGAGGTCGACTCAGGCATCGGGGGGGCCGTGGCCGAGGTGGTGGGGAGGAGCTTGAAGGAGCTCTCCAAACACCATCAGGTCATCTGTGTCACCCACCTTCCCCAAATCGCCTGCTTTGCCGATGCCCATTTCAGCGTCCGGAAAGCGGTGAGGGGAAACCGGACGATCACCCTCGTCGAACAGTTGGAAAGGGAGGCCGTGGTGGACGAGATCGCCCGGATGCTCGGAGGCGTCAAGGTGACGGAGAAGACGAAGGCCCATGCGAGGGAGATGATCCAGAACGCGAGAAGGGGCTGAGCCGGTTCTCTTTGGGCCAAGGGGATATCCCACCCACCGGAAGGGGCGGAGGTCGATCGAGGGACGAAGGGCTATGATTCGAAAGGCGAGGGTGAGCGACGTCAAGGAGATCCAGCAGTTGATCAAACAGTATTCCAACCGGGGGGATATCCTCCCCAGGTCGCTTCTGGAGCTCTACGACCACCTGAGGGATTTTTACATCTATGTCGAGGCCGGAAAAATCCGGGGCATCTGTGCCCTCCATGTTTGCTGGGAGGATTTAGGGGAGATCCGATCGCTGGCGGTCCGGGAGGAGTCGAGAAGACAGGGGATCGGGATGAAGCTGGTCAGGGCCTGCCTGAGAGAGGCCAAGGCCCTGGGCATCAAACGGGTCTTTGCCCTAACCTACCGGCCCGACTTCTTCGAACGTTTGAAATTCAAGGTGGTGGACAAGTCGATCCTCCCCCATAAGATCTGGGCAGACTGCATCCAATGCGTCAAATTTCCTGATTGTGACGAAGTGGCCGTGCTTAAAGAACTTTAGGGGGAAGGAGATGTCCGATCGATCGAGACGAACGGCGAAGGAGGACCTTCCCCCGAGGAGAAGGCCTACGGTGGCAGAAGTCGATCTTGAGGCCCTCGCCTTCAACTTCCGGAAGATCCGCCGGAGCGTGCCCCGAGGGACCTCCATCCTGGCCGTTGTGAAGGCCGATGCCTATGGACACGGAAGCCTTCCTGTCTCCCGCAAACTGGAGCGACTGGGGGTCGATTACCTGGGTGTTGCGACCCCGGAAGAAGGGATCGTCCTCCGGCAAGGGGGGGTTAAGACGCCAATTCTCGTGCTGGGAGGGATCTTCAAGGAGGGGCTTGAGGAGGTGGTTCGCTTCGATCTGACCTCGGTCGCCTTCGAACCTGAGGCATTGAGGGCCCTTTCGAGGGCCGCGGGAAGGGTCAGGAAGAGGGCCAAGATCCACGTCAAGGTCGACACCGGCCTGGGCAGGCTCGGGGTTCCTTTCGAACAGCTTGGGCCCTTTCTGAGGGAGGTCAGGAGGCTCCCAAATCTCGAAGCCGAGGGGCTCCTCTCCCACTTTGCAATGGCCGAAGGCGCATCCGATTACTCCATGGAGCAATGGAGAAGATTCCAGCAAGCCCTGGAGCTCTCCCGGCAGGAGGGGTTTTGCTGGCGCTATATTCACATGGCCAACAGCGCCAACCTCGTCCTCTTCCCAGAATGTTGCCTCAATATGGTGAGACCAGGGATCCTTCTTTACGGGGCCTACCCGTCAAGCCCCATCAAACCGCTCATCGAGGTGAAACCCGTGCTCACGTTAAAAACCAGGATCCATTTTCTCAAATCTGTTCCGCCGGGTTCGAGGATCAGTTACGGAGGCACCTTTGTCACCCAGAGGGAGAGCCTCATCGCAACCCTTCCGATTGGATATGCAGACGGGTACAGCACCCTTCTCTCCAATCGAGGCGAGGTCCTGGTCCGAGGAAGGCGGGCTCCGGTCGTCGGTCGGGTCTGTATGGATCTGACCATGGTAGATGTCACTGAGGTCCCCGGGGTTTCCCCAGGGGACGAGGTGGTCCTCATCGGAAGGCAGGGCAGGGAACGGATCTCCGCCGATGAGGTCGCGGAGAAGGCGGGGTTGATTTCCTACGAGGTCCTCTGTTCCATCGGACAGCGGGTGCCAAGGGTCTATCGGGGAACATGAGGGAGGGGTCTGATCATGGGAATGAAAAAGATCGCCATCGTCGGGACAGGATCCCATCTTCCGGAACGCATCCTGAGCAACTTCGATCTGGAGAAGGTCCTCAATACGAATGACGAGTGGATCTACCAGAGGACAGGGGTGAGAGAACGCAGGATCGCGGAGCCTGACGTCAATACCTCAGACCTCGCCAAGGAGGCCTCTTTAAAGGCCTTGGAGATGGCGGAGATCTCCCCGAAGGAACTGGATTTGATCGTCCTGGCCACCATCACGCCGGATACCTGCTGTCCCTCCGGGGCCAACTGGCTGGAGGCGAAGCTTGGCGCCCAAAAGGCGGTCTCCTTCGATGTGACGGCGGCCTGTTGCGGTTTTGTCTTCGCCCTTTCCGTGGCGGAGCAGTATCTCAAGACCGGGACCTTTAAGAATGCCCTGGTGGTGGCCTCCGAGGTGATGAGCCGATGTCAGGACTGGACAGACCGGGAAAATTGTATCCTCTGGGGGGACGGGGCCGGAGCGGTCGTCCTGAGGTCGATCGACGAAGGCTTGGGCGATCGGTTCTTTTCCGATCCGAAGAGGATGGTGGGCGAGGTTTTGTCGGTTCATATCCACACCGATGGGAAGAACGGCGAAAACCTCCTCATGCCGGGAGGGGGATCCCGGACCACCCCGATCAGTTACGAGAGCGTGGACAGAAAACTTCACACCCTGAAAATGATCAAGGCCAACGAATCGGTCCGCGTGGCGGTCAAACGGTTCGCTGAGGCGGCCGTGGAGGCGGCATCGGCCAACGGGATCGACGTCTCCGATGCCAGATGGATCATCCCCCATCAGGCCAACATCCGGATCCTCCAGCAGATGGCCAAGCGGCTCGACATCCCCTTCGAAAAGGTCTACGTCACCATCGAGAAGTATGGAAACATCTCCTCGGCGACGATCCCCATCGCCCTGGATGAGGGACTCCGGAGCGGGGCGATTCAGAAAGGCGATTACGTCATCCTCACCGGATTTGGAGGGGGCCTTACCTGGGCAAGCAGTCTCATCAAATGGTGAGGGGGCTCCCATGAGGGGATGAGAAAGGATGGGCGATGGAATCCCAAGACCAGGTCATCGATCAGCTTTTGAGGATCCTTCGAAGAAGGTCTGTGGAGGGCTACGAGATCTTTTTCGAGTCCTCCGATCATTTCGAAGTAGAGGCCAAAGAGGATAAGGTGGATACGTTTCAGGCCTCCCAATCCTGGGGACTCTCCCTCCGCCTCCTCCACCAAAAAAGGATGGGCTTTTCCTTCGCCACTTCGCCTTCAACCCTCGTCTCCGGTGGGCTGAGGGAAGGGCTGGAACGATTGGTGGAGGATGCGATGGCCGCCTCTCGGGCCACTTCGCCCGATCCCTGCTATGAATTTGCCCCTCCTCTCAAGGCCCCCCCTCCTGAGCTTCCAATCAATGACCGGTCCCTCCGGGAGATCTCCGAAAAGAGAAAGATCGAATATGCCAGGAACCTTGAGGCCTCGGCCAGGTCTTTCGACAGGAGGGTGACGAAGGTCCGTAAGGCCTCCTATCAGGAATCGAGCTCGAAGGTGACCCTTCTCAACTCGAATGGGCTCCATTTCACCTACGATCTCACCTTTTCCTCGGTCAGCGTCGTGGCCATCGCTGAGGAGGGAGGGGAGTCAGAAATGGGATGGGATTTTGACTTCAGCCATTTCTTCGATCGGATCGACGTCCACCGGGTAGGGCAGAATGCGGCCAAGAGGGCGGTCGAGAGGCTCGGGGGAAGGCGGATCTCCTCTGGAAGCTTTCCGGCGATCCTGGAGAACCAAGTGGCTGCGGAATTCCTCTCCCTCCTGGCCCACTCCTTTCTTTCAGAACAGGTCCAGAAGGGAAAGTCGGTCCTGAAGGACCGGCTGGGGACGAAGTTCTTCTCCTCCCTCCTGAACCTCGTGGATGACGGTCTTCAGGTCGAAGGGGCCTCGGCATCGCCCATTGATGGAGAGGGCACGCCCAGCCAGCGGACCCTTCTGGTCTCCCAGGGAGAGGTCAGGGGATTTTTGTACGATCGGTTCTGGGCCAACCGGGAGAGACTCGGCTCGAGCCGGAAGGAGGTCGAGTCGACCGGAAATAGCCGTAGGCATAGCATCAAAGCCCCACCTGGGCTGGGTACGTCCAACTTCTTCATCGAGGCGGGCAAGACTCCCCTCGCCACCCTGATCCGAAACCTGAATCGTGGGGTTCTGATCCAGGAGGTCATGGGACTCCATACGGTGGACCCCATCTCCGGCGATTTCTCCCTTGGGTGTTCGGGACAGTGGATCGAAGGAGGCGAGGTCCTCCATCCGGTCAAATCGATCGCCGTGGCCGGAAACCTCTACCAACTCTTCCAGAACCTGGTCGAGGTGGGAGATGACCTGCGATTCTTCGGAAAGATCGGGTCGCCCAGCCTTACGATCGATCGCCTCGAACTAAGCGGAAATTAAAGAAAAATCCATCTTACCCTGATCGGGGTCCCAACGGATTGGGGAGGTGTCTTGACAGGGGGGGGCGAAATCTGATATTAGAAACCCACATCGAGGGGGACCCCCCGGAAAGTGGGTGAAATAGGAGTTCTATGTCAGATTCGGACCATATCACCATCCTCGTCTTCGGACATAAGACTTCGAAAACCCGCCATTTAAAGATCAGAAGAAAGACGATAAAGGTTGGCCTTTACCTCACGGCCTTCTTCTTCCTCTCCCTTACCTTCTTCTTCTGCGATTACATTCAGGTAAAAAAGAAGGCCTTCGAGGTTGCCCGGCTGAGGGAGCAGGCCGAGGTCCAGAGATCCCAGATCTACTTCTTCTCCTCCAAGATCGAGGAGCTCGAAAAGCAGGTTTCGAGGTTGAAGGACATCGATCGAAAGATCCGCATCATCGCCAATCTCGAAAGGGGGCAGGAAAGTCCGGCCATCGCCGGGATCGGAGGACCCTCTCCTTCGGATGTCAGAGAAAGGCTGAAGAACGACAGGGACGATAAGGGACTTCTCCAGCAGATGAAGGTCGATATGGAACGCCTCCAGTCCGAGGCGGCCCTGAGCGAGAGGAGTCTCCTCGAACTCGAAAGGGTGCTCCAGACCAAACAGGAGATCCTGGCCCATACCCCCTCCATCTGGCCGGCTCAGGGCTGGGTGACCTCGGAATTCGGGTTCCGCGAAAACCCCTTCACCGGCCTTACCCAGATGCACGAGGGGATCGACATCTCCAATCGGGTCGGGACCGTTGTGGTGGCCCCGGCGAACGGGTTCGTCTCCGACATTGGAACCGACTGGGTCCACGGGAGGTTTCTCGTCATCTCCCATGGTTTCGGGATGACCACCCGATATAGCCATCTGAATAAGGTCCTGGTCAAGGTGGGGCAGAAGGTGAAGCGGGGAGAGAAGATCGCAGAGGTGGGGATGACCGGCAAGACGACAGGCCCCCATCTCCATTACGAGGTGAGACTCCACGGGGTACCGGTCAACCCCATGCGATATATCTTAAATTGAGGGTGTTCTTTTGAACGCCAAGGGCCCGATGAGGGATTCCCTTATCGGGCCTTTTTATTTGATCGCGGTCCGTTGAAAGCCTCCTGCTTCCGTTATATAATTTTTTGAGTTTGCTGAAAAAGGGAAGGAGCCCCTGATTCGATGATCGGCCTAATCCTCCGGAAGATCTTCGGGAGCAAAAACGAGAGGGAGCTTAAGCGGATCCGGCCCATCGTCCAACGGATCAACGAACTGGAAGGCCACGTTCGCCCCCTGACCGACGACCGGCTCCGGGCCAAAACAGGAGAATTCAAAGAGAGGATCGATCAGGGAGAACCTCTCGATGCCATCCTGCCAGAGGCCTTTGCGGTCGTTCGGGAGGCCGCCAGGAGGACCCTCGGAGAACGCCATTACGATGTCCAGCTGATCGGCGGGATCGTGCTCCACGAGGGAAAGATCGCGGAGATGGCGACTGGCGAGGGAAAGACCCTGGTGGCGACTTTACCTGCCTATCTGAACGCCCTGACCGGAAAGGGGGTCCATATCGTCACCGTAAATGACTACCTGGCCAAACGGGACAGCGAGTGGATGGGGTCGATCTACCGTTTCCTCGGCCTCTCGGTCGGGGTGATCGTCCACGAGCTCGGCGACCTGGAGCGGAAGAGGGCCTACGCCTGCGACATCACCTATGGGACGAACAACGAGTTCGGTTTCGATTACCTCCGGGACAATATGAAATTCGACATCGGGGATTATGTCCAGAGGGACCTCCATTATGCCATCGTGGACGAGGTCGATAGCATTCTGATCGACGAGGCCCGAACCCCCCTCATCATCTCCGGTCCCACAGAGGAGTCGACGGACAAATATTACAAGATCAACCGGATCATCCCGAGCCTCCAACTTGGAAGGGATTACCAGATCGAGGAGAAGAGCCATACCGCCTTTCTGACCGAGGAAGGGGTGGCCCACGTGGAGCGTCTCCTCCGGGTGGAGAACCTCTACGACCCCAACAATATCGAACTCCTCCACCATGTCAACCAGGCCCTCAAAGCCCATGCCCTCTTCAAACGGGATGTGGACTACGTGGTGAAGGATGGGCAGGTGGTGATCGTCGACGAATTCACCGGGAGGTTGATGCCTGGCCGGCGATGGAGCGATGGACTTCACCAGGCGGTCGAGGCCAAGGAGAATGTGAAGATCGAGAATGAGAATCAGACGCTGGCCACCATCACCTTCCAAAACTACTTCCGGATGTATGAGAAACTGGCGGGGATGACCGGAACGGCCGACACGGAAGCGGCCGAATTCCGGAAGATCTACAACCTCGATGTGGTGGTCATCCCGACCAACATGCCCCTCAGGAGGATCAATCATCCGGACGTCGTCTACAAGACCGAAGGGGAGAAATTCCGGGCCGTCGTCCGGGAGATCGAGGAGCTTCACAAGACCGGCCGGCCGGTCCTGGTGGGGACGATCTCGATCGAGAAGTCGGAGAAGTTGAGCTTCATGCTCAAGAAGCGAGGGATCCCCCACAACGTCCTCAATGCGAAACATCACGAGCGCGAGGCGGAGATCATCGCCCAGGCAGGGAGGTTGGGGGCGGTCACCATCTCCACCAACATGGCGGGAAGGGGGACGGACATCCTCCTGGGCGGAAACCCCAAGTTCCTGGCCCGAACCATGGTGGGAGAGATCGAGGATCCCGAGGCCTGGCAGAAGGCTTATGAAGAGGCCTATCAGAAGGCCCTAACGATCGTCCAGAAGGAGAAGGAGAAGGTCGTTGAACTGGGAGGCCTCCATGTCATCGGCACCGAACGTCACGAGGCCAGGCGGATCGATAACCAGCTCAGGGGTAGGGCGGGTCGGCAGGGCGACCCCGGCTCTTCCCGATTCTACCTCTCCCTCGAGGACGATCTGATGAGGATCTTCGGCTCCGAGAGGATCTCGAAGATCATGGACCGTCTGGGCATCGAGGAGGATCAACCCATCGAACATCATCTGGTCACCAAGGCGATCGAGAATGCCCAGAAGAAGGTCGAGGCCCACAACTTCGAGATCCGCAAACACCTTCTGGAATACGATTCGGTCATGAATAAGCAGCGGGAGGTGATCTACGCCCAGAGGAGGGAGGTCCTGGGCGGCGGGGACCTCAAGGGGTCGATCTTAGAGATGATCGAGGAGCAGGCCGAGGAACTTGTGGACCTCTTCGTGGATGAGAAGGCGCCTCCGGAGGACTGGGACCTGAAAGGGCTTCAGGATGCGGTCTTTCAACAGTTCTCTTTTCGGTGGGTCCCACCGCCCATCGAGTCCGATGGCCTAAACCGGGGCCGCCTGATCGAGATGCTCCAGGAGAAGGCCAAGGAGATATACCTAAAGAAGAGAGAGGAGGTCTTCTCCCTCCTTCCCTTCGATATCGAAAAGGAGATGATGCTCCGGGCCATCGACCATCACTGGAAAGATCACCTTCTGGCCATCGATCAGTTGAAAGAGGGGATCGGGTTGAGGGGTTACGGCCAGAAAGACCCCCGGATCGAATATCAGAAAGAGGCCTACCAGATGTTCCTGGAGATGTTGGGGCGGATCAAACGAGATACGATCGAAAAGCTTTTCGCCATCCAGATCGGGAGGGAGCAGGAGGTGAAAGAGTTGAAGGCCAAGCGGAGGCCCACCTTCATCCTGAGCCGGGGTCCCATGGCCATTGCCGCACAGGCAGGGGGGGAGACCGAGGATGGCCGGGGGGTGACGGTGCGCCGGGAAGGAAAGAAGGTCGGCCGAAACGATCCCTGTCCCTGTGGAAGCGGAAAGAAATACAAGAAGTGCTGCCTCATGAAGGAGGAGGCGAGGGCCTAAATCGAGAGGCCGATTTTGGAACGGGGCGATCAATGAACCCTAATGAATTACGATTCAAGACCCCCGAATCTCCCTACCAAGTGCAGGGTTTTCAATTCTCCGGCGTCTCCGCAGGGATCAAAAAGGATGGAAAGAGAGACCTCGGCCTCATCTACTCCGAGGTGCCGGCCCATGTGGCCGGGCTTTTTACCACCAACCGCGTGAAGGCCGCCCCTGTCCTGATCGATATGGAGAGGATCCGAGGGGGGACCTGCCAGGCCGTCCTGATCAACAGCGGAAATGCCAATGCCTGTACCGGAGAGCGTGGGATCCGGGATGCGAAGAGGATTTCCTCGCTCCTGGCGAGGAGGATGAAGCTTGACGAGGAGAGGGTCCTCCTCGCCTCCACAGGGGTCATCGGCGCTCCCCTGCCAGTCAAGAGGGTCGAAGGGGCCATGCCGGAATTGATTAAGGGCCTCTCCCCAGAGGGGTGGAACGATCTGGTCGAGGCGATCATGACGACCGACACCCGTCCCAAGATGGCCTGGGCCGCCTGCCGCATCGGAGGGAAGGAGGTGAGGCTCTGCGGGATGGCCAAGGGAGCGGGGATGATCTGTCCCAACCTGGCCACGATGCTCTCCTTTCTCGTCACCGATGCCCATATCCAACCCCCCCTCCTTCAAAAGATGTTGAGGGAGGCGGCCGAGATTTCCTTCAACCGGATCACCATCGACGGCGAGACGAGCACCAACGACACGGTCTTGCTTCTGGCCAATGGAAAGGCTGGCCATCCGATCCTCCACCGGATGGACCGGCAGGCCGAGGGATTTCAGAGGGCCCTCGTCGAGGTCTGTCGGAATTTGGCCGAGAGCATCGTCCGGGACGGCGAGGGCGTGACCAAGGTGATCGAGATCGTGATCCGGGGGGCCCGAACCCGAAACGATGCAAGAAAGGCCGCCTATGCCATCGCCCACTCACCCTTGGTCAAGACGGCCTTCTTCGGAGAGGATGCCAACTGGGGAAGGATCCTCTGCGCCCTGGGCCATTGCGGGATCCCCCTCCACCCAGACCGGATCGATGTCTTCTTCGATAAGGCCCCCATTGTCCGGAACGGAAAGGGTTTATCGCCCCGCTCAGAGGCAAGGGCCGCCGAGGTGATCAAAAGGCCCTCCTTCGGGGTGACGGTCGATCTCCACCAGGGGAGCTCCTCCTTTTCCCTCCTCACCACCGACCTCTCCCTCGACTATGTAAAGGTCAACGCCTCCTACCGTTCCTGAAAGGTGGGGACGAAGATCGGAATTCTCCCAGGATTACTGGCCCAAAGTGGCCTGCTGCCTGAGGGGTTTGAGCAGGAAATCGAGACCGTGGAGGATGTCCGTCACGACGAGATCGGCTTTCCTCAGGGCCTCTCCCGAGGCGCCCTCCCTGCCGATGACGCAGATGCTGAAGCCCGCCTCCTCGAAGAGGGGACCATCGTCGACCCCGTTTCCGATGACGACCGTTCTCTGCGGATCCAATTTTCTCAAGAGGTCGAGCTTTCCTTGGGTCGACCCTCCGGTCTCGAGGTAGATCCGCTCGGCCTTGACCGTCCTCAGTCGCTCCTCGATCTTCTCTCGGCGGTCTTTCAAGAAGATATAGATCTTTACCCTCTTCGAGAGAAGGTTGATCTTGTCCTTGGCCTTGGGATGGATCCTCCCGTCAGCGGCGAGGGTCCCTTCGAGATCGATCAGAAGGGTGTCGATTTCGAGGGCGGCCTGAGCGGGCCTCTGGATGGAGATCATCGCAACTCCCCCCGCTCTCCACGGAAACCCCGCTGGCGCATCGCTTCATAAAGGATCATGGCTCCAGAGACCGCCGCGTTAAAGGAAGAGACCGGACCCTTCATCGGGATCGAGAAGAGGCGGTCGCACTTCTTCTTCACCAGGGGTCTGATCCCCTTTCCCTCGGCCCCGATGACGATGGCCAGGTCTGTTTTGAAATCGAGATCGTAGAGGACCTCCTCGGCCTCCCCAGAGGCCCCATAGACCCAGAGGCCCTCCTCTTTCAGGCGATCGATCGTGGCTGCGATGTTGACCACCCGCGCCACGGGAAGGTGGGCCGTGGCGCCGGCCGAGGCCTTGACGACCGCCGGTGTGATCCCTGCGGCCCGATCTTTTGGAAGAATGACCCCGTGGGCCCCGCACCCGAGGCCGGTTCGGATGAGAGAGCCTAAGTTTTGAGGGTCCTGGATCCCGTCGAGGACGAGAAGCAGGGCTTGGGTCCCCTCCTGTTTGGGTCTCTGCAAAATCTCCTCCAGAGAGGCATAGGGGATCTCATCGACGATGGCGAGGACATTCTGATGGGGGCCCCTTTTGACCTTCTGATCCAAGACCTCTCTCTCCACAAAGGTGAGGGGGACGCTCTTTTGCTGGGCCAGATCGATGACCGATTGAAGGGAAGGGGAGGGATGTTTCGTGGAGATCAAGATCTTTTTAACCGGAACCGTTGACGAGAGCAGCGCCTCCCGGACCGGGTGGATGCCGTAGATGATGGAGGACATACCCTTTAGGAATTTGATATTTGAATATCGAAGGCCGAACCCAGTTCGAGCGCCGTGCTTCGACGAATCGATTCTCAGGAGATATCCTCGACGATCCTCTGGAGCGCCTCGATGGGATCTCTGGCCTCCTTGATCGGCCTTCCGATGACGAGGTAGTCGGCCCCGGCCTCGATCGCCTCACGGGGGGTCAGGGTCCTCCGTTGGTCGTCCTTGGGATCTGTGGGGTGACGGATTCCGGGCGTGACGATCAGGAATTCCTGGCCACACCGTTTCCGGATGATCCCGATCTCCCGGGGCGAGGCCACAACGCCATCCACCCCGGCCTTCTGGGCCAGTTCGGCCAGGCGTCCGACCTCCTCTTCGAGGGGGCCTTCAATTCCGACCTCCTTCAGGGTGGCCTCATCCATGCTGGTGAGGATGGTGACGGCGAGGATGAGGGGCCTCGGAATCGAAAGCTGCTTGGCCACCGCCCGGGAGGCCTCGACCGTCTTCTTCATCATCTCGAACCCGCCGAGGGCGTGGAGGTTGAACATCGCCACCTGATGCCTGGTCGCCTCCTCCCCTGCTTTGGCCACCGTGTTGGGGATGTCATGATATTTGAGATCGAGGAAGACCCTCTGCCCCTTCTGGATGATCATGTCGATCACCTTCGGACCGGAGTGGGTGAAGAGCTGTTTTCCCACCTTGAAGAGGCCGATCCGATCCTTCAAAAGCGAGACCCACTGCTGGGCCTCGTGGAAATGCTCCACATCGAGGGCGAAGATGATTCGGTCTTGAGGCCGGGCCGGACCCATGGTCTCCTTTCGCTTTTTATTGGCCAATGTATCACATTTAAGGGGCCTTTACAAGCGGCCCACTTCTTGATAAACTCTCTTTGTCCCATGGAATCCTTTGAGGTGAGAGAAGAGAACCGGCGGCTCCGTTTTTTGAGGTTTCTGGTCGACCTCACCCTCCGATCGATACAGGAGGGCGACCTCTCGCTCGAAGAGGCGGAAAGGCGGGTGGAGGAAGTCAAAAACGTCTGTCTGAGACTCTTTCCGGGAAAGGAGGAGGCCTTCGAGTTGATCTATCGGCCGAGGTTCCGACGGGCCATCGAGGCCACCTTCAGGGCTCCTTCGGAAGGAGGGCCATCTCCTCCTCGACGATCCTTTGAATCCGGCTGACCGCCTCTGCTCTCTCGACGAGGAGGATCTCTCCGGTCCTCCTCTTCTTGATTTCCACCAGGCCCTTCTTCAGATTCTTCTCGCCGAGGGTCACTCTTAAGGGGATGCCGATCAGGTCTGCGTCTTTAAATTTCGTCCCCGGGGTTTCGTCCCGGTCGTCGAAGAGGACCTCGATGTTCTGCTGGAGGAGGGCCTGATAGAGCTCTTCCGCGGCCTGGCGGATGAGATCGACCTTCATATTGACGGGAAGCAGGATGACCTGGAAGGGGGCGATGGGCATGGGAAAGATGATCCCGTTCTCGTCGTGGGACTGCTCGATGGCCGCCGCCACCGTCCTTCCGATGCCGATGCCGTAACACCCCATCACGATTTCCCTCTCCTGACCCTTCTCGTCAAGGTAGGTGGCGCCCAGGGCTTTGCTGTATTTGGTGCCGAGTTTGAAGGTGTGGCCCACCTCGATGCCCTTGTCGAGCCTCGTCTCGCTCCCGCAGGTGGGACAACGGTCTCCGGGTGCGAATCGCCTCAGGTCGGCAAACCGGAAGACCTGAAAGTCCCTGCCCACATTGACGTGGATAAAATGATAGTCTTTCTGGTTCGCACCGGTGACGAAGTTGGTCATGCCCTGAAGGTCGAGGTCCGCATAGATCGGGACGGTCAGGCCGATCGGTCCCGCAAACCCCTTTGGAGAGCGGGAGATGCTCTCCACGGTCTCCTCGTCGGCCAGCTGGAGATGGTCGGTGCCGAGAAGGTGCTTCAGCTTCTTTTCGCTGATCTCGTGGTCGCCCCTAACCAGGGCGGCCACAGGCCCCCGATCGGAGACGAAGAGGAGGGTCTTGACCAGGTCGCGGGGTGAGACGTTGAGGAATCGGGTCACCTCCTCGACCGTCCGCTGGTTGGGGGTGAAGACCTTTTGTAAAGGTTTGAAGTCTGAGGCCACGGGAGCCTTCTGGGGGTTTTCGGGCCTTTGGAACTCCGCCCGTTCGATATTGGCCGCATAGGAGCAGGCCTTGCAACTGACGATCGTCTCCTCTCCGGTCTCGGCCAGGACCATGAATTCGTGAGAGTAGGTCCCGCCGATCAAGCCCGATTCGGCCTCCACCACCCTGAACTTGAGGCCGCAGCGGGTGAAGATCCGGGTGTAGGCCTCGACCATCTTTCGGTAGCTGATCTCCTCACCCTCCTCGTCCACGTCGAAACTGTAGGCATCCTTCATGGTGAATTCACGGGCCCGCATCAGGCCGAAGCGGGGACGGATTTCGTCCCGGAATTTGGTCTGGATCTGGTAAAGATTGAGGGGGAGCTGCCGGTAGGAGCGGATCTCCCGGCGGGCGATATCGGTGATGACCTCCTCATGGGTCGGAGCGAGGCAGTAATCCCGGTTGTGCCGGTCCTTGAACCGGCCAAGTTCTTTTCCGTACTCCTCCCAACGATGGCTCTCCTGCCAGAGCTCGGCCGGTTGGACCACGGGGAGCAGGACCTCGATGGCTCCGGCCCGGTTCATCTCCTCGCGGACGATCTCCTCGACCTTCCGGATGGCCCGAAGACCGTAAGGGAGGTAGGAGTAGATGCCCGCTGTGAGCTTCCGGATCATCCCGGCCCTCAGCATCAGTTGATGGCTCGGGACCTCGGCCTCGGAGGGGATTTCTTTCAGGGTGGGAAGAAGGTACTTCGTATATCGCATGGAATCTTCTCCTCGTTCAACGAAAGGGGTGGGCTTAAAAGGGCAGGGATCCCCTTGATTTTTAGGACCCCTTCCCGTATATATCTTGCCGGATTTTCATTTCGCAAGAGATGGACCGCAAGCTCCGGACATCGATTTATGAAACGTCTTGCCCCCATCGAAGGACTCACGCTGATCTTTCTCGCAGGCCTTCTCCTGGTGACGCTCCTCTTTAACCGCCAGATCCCGCTCTGGCGTTTTCAACTGCTCTTCTATCTCCTTCTGCTCGGCTTGCTCTTTGCCCTGAAGATTTCCGCAGACCGGAGGGAGGCGAGGGGCCTGGGAGGGCTCTTATACCATTTCTCTCCGATCGTCTTCGTGATCCTGACCTACCAGTCGCTCGGCAACCTGATCCAGTACCTCCAACCCGATATCGACCCGATCCTGATCCAAATCGACCTCTCCCTCTTCGGCGTCCACCCGACCGTTTGGATGGAACGATGGATCACGCCGTGGCTGACCGACCTGATGTCCCTGGCCTACCTCAGTTACTACTTTCTTCCCGTCGTTCTGGTCGTGACGCTCTATCGCAAAGGGCGGACGGCGGAATTTCGCCAGGCCATGTTCGTCCTCACCTTCGGGTATTACCTCTCCTTTGTCGGATATATCCTCTTTCCAGCGGTGGGCCCGAGGTTTACCCAGGCCTCCCTCTATTCGGTCCCCTTGGAGGGGAGTTTCATCACGGACTTTGTCAGGGACACCTTGAACGCCCTGGAGCACAACAAGAGGGATTGCATGCCGAGCGGCCATACCCAGCTCTCTCTCATGGTGCTCCTCCTTGCCCATCGCTACCAGGAGAAGCGGCTCTTCTATCTCTTTCTGCCCCTGGTGGCCGGCCTGATCCTTTCCACCGTCTATCTCCGCTATCACTATGTGATCGACCTCATCGTCGGCGCCCTCTTTGCCATCGGCTCGTTGCTCATGGCCTCCGCCCTTTATCGGGTCTGGCAGAGGGCCTAAATCCCCTTCTCGTAGATCCTGTAGGTCTTATAACGTTTGCCCCCCATGGCCTCGATGCCGTGCCGCATGAGGAGGTTGTTTTCGAGGATCCAGGAACATTCTCCCTGATGATACCCTTTGGCGATCCCCCGTTTGAAGGTCTCGATATAGAGGAGCCCTTCGATCCCCCTTTTTTGGAAGGCCTGTTTGATCCCGAGGAGCATGATCCGGACCAACCGGATCTTCCTCTTGAAGTAGAGAAATTTGATCAGGCCGAGGGGCCCCAGCCTTCCGTTGAGGTGCTTGAGGACTACATTGTAATCCGGGAGGGCGGCTGAGAAACCCACCGGTTCTCCGCTGACATAGGCGAAGAGGACGAGCTCGGGCACCACCAGCGGTTTCATGGCCTTGGCCATTTCGTCGATCTCCTCCTCGGTCATGGGCGTAAACCCCCAGTTTCGGCTCCAGATGTCGTTGTAGATCTCCTTGATGATCTTCAGATCCTCTTTGAAGCGACCCATGTTCAGTGGGCGGATCGAAAGGTCCGGTTCCTTTTTGAGGATCCGCTCGGTGATCCGTTCGAGCCGATCCTTCTGGAAGGTCTCCTTTTCGAGGAGGTAGGCATAGAGGTCCATCACCTTCCGGTACCCGCAGCCTTCGATCAGGCTCGAATAGTAGGGCGGGTTGTAGGGCATCATGAGTGCGGGGGGGCGATCGAAGGCATCGACGAGGAGGCCGCACTCGTCGTTCATGGAGGGGTTCATCGGTCCCAGGATTTTCTCCATCCCCCGCTCCTTGGCCCAGGTTTCCACAGACGAGAGGAGGAGGCGGCCCACCTCAGGGTCTTCGATCGATTCGAAGAAACCGAAGAACCCCGCCCTCTCCTGGTGGTATTCGATATGGAAGCGGTCTACGATCCCCGCCACCCTTCCCACCACCTCCCCGTCGCGACGGGCAAGGTAGAGGACCATCTCTGCGTGGGAGCGAAATGGGGAGGAGGGGCTCAACTTCTTCTGCTGATCCTTGATGAGAGGGGGGACCCAGAAAGGATTTCCTCGGTAGATCTTCCAGGGAAATCGGAGGAAGGCCGCCAGGTCGCTTCGGGTTTTGACCTCTTCGATCTTGAGTTCCGACCCTGCCATGGCCTTCCATTCCCTTCAGATCAATCCCATCTGCTTGCCCACCTTTTTAAAGGCCTCCAGCACCCGATCGAGTTGTTCCTCGGTGTGGGTCGCCATGTAGCTCGTCCGGAGAAGTTCCCGACCCGGAGGGACAGCGGGGCTGGCCACGGGGTTGACGAAGATGCCCTCTTCGAAGAGGAGCCTGCACATCCCGAAGACCTTCATCGTGTCGCCGAGGATGATGGGGATGATCGGGGTCTCGCTCGTTCCGGTATCGAAGCCGAGCTCCTTGTAGCCTTTCAACATCTTCCGGGTATTGTTCCAGAGTTGTTCGATGAGGTGGGGTTCTTCCTCGATGATATCGAGGGCGGTGCTCACCGAGGCGACCAGGGCCGGAGGGAGGCTGGCGCTGAAGATCATGGAGCGGCCGGTATGTTTGATGAAATTGATCACCTCCCAGGAGCCGACCACGAAGCCCCCGATGGCCGCAAGCGACTTGCTGTAGGTCCCCATGATGAGGTCAACCTCGTTCTCCAGCCCGAAATGTTCGGCGGTGCCCCGGCCGCCCGGTCCGAGGACGCCCACGCCGTGGGCGTCATCGACCATCACCCGGGCGCCATAGGCCTTGGCCAGGCGGACGATCTCGGGCAGGTTGGCGATATCCCCCTCCATGCTGAAAACGCCGTCGACGATGATCAGCTGGCCCTTATCCTTCGTCGCCTCCAGCACCTTTTCGAGATCCTTCATGTCGTTGTGCTTGAACTTCTTCACCTGGCCGAAGGAGAGGCGACAGCCGTCGATGATGCTGGCGTGGTCGTACTTGTCGATGATGGCGACGTCGTTTCTTCCCACCAGGGCGGAGATCGCCCCCAAATTGGTCTGGTAGCCTGTGGCGAAGACGAGGGCGGCCTCCTTGCGGAAGAACCGCGCGAGCTTGGCCTCGAGCTCTTCGTGGATCTCGAGGTTCCCGTTGAGAAAGCGGGACCCCGCACAGCCGCTTCCATACTTTTCGATGGCCTTGATGGCGGCCTCCTTCACCCTGGGGTGATTGGTCAACCCTAAATAATTGTTCGATCCGACCATGATGACCCGTCTCCCGTTGACCACCACCTCGGAATCCTGGGCCGACTCGAGCTTCCGGAAGAAGAAGTAGTTCCCGCTGTTATAAACGGCCCGGTACTGCTCGTTCACCCTCTCGCATTTTTCGAAGACGTCCATAATTCACCTCGTGTGACCTTAAAGCCAGCCGTTTTTTAAATACCATTCATAAGTGATTTTTACCCCTTCCGCAAGGGGAAAGCGGGGTTCGAAGCCTAAGAGGGTCCTGGCCTTGGTGATGTCGCAGAGCCAATTCTTTTGAACCATCTCCTCGACCTTTCCCCGGTTGATCAGCGGAGGCCTCCGGGAGACGCTCGAGACATATTCCGAGACCGAAGCCGCAGTCCGAAGGAGCCACCGGGGTACAGGAAGGGGGCGGGCACGGATCCCTATGGCCTCCTCGAAGAGGTCGCCGATCCGGTCCATTCGATAGGCCTCCCCATCGGAGATGAAGAAGATCTCGCCGTCGCACCCCTTGGACTCCGCAGCCCTCAGGGTGGCCTGGACCAGGTCGTCCACGAAACAGAGGCTCAGGGATCCGTCGTGATTCTTAAAAACCGGTTTAAACCCCAGGGAAAGGATCTTGAAAAAGGCATAGACATCCCTGTCCCTCGGGCCGTAGACGGCCGTGGGGCGGAGGATGACGATCGGGAGCTGATCGGTGTGTTCAAGACAGGCCTCTTCGCCGGCCAGTTTGCTCCGGCCGTAGGGGGAGACCGGATTGCAATCGTCCGATTCTTTCTTCAATCCTTCAATTTGGCAGGGACCGGCCGCTGCCTGGCTCGAGAGATAGACGAATCTTTTTAACGAGGGGTTGGCCTCGAGACAGGCGTGGAGGAGGTTTTCCGTCCCCCTGGCGTTGATCTCGAAATAGGTCTCCTCCTTCAGGGCCTTGGTTACTCCGGCGGAGTGAAAGATTAGGTCGACGCCCTTGACCGCCTCTTTTAATGAATAAGGATCGGTGCAATCGCCCTCGGCGATTTCGACAGGAAGGCCTTTCAACCACTTTAGGTCGTGGCGATTTCGGACAAGGCAACGGACCTCGTCCCCTCTTTTCAAAAGGGCCTCCACGAGATGGCTTCCGATGAAGCCTGTGCCTCCGGTGACCAGTGCTTTCAAGGTTCGAACCGCCGCCTGAAATTTATTGAATTCTATCTATTTTCTGGGATTTGTCAAGGAAACAGGACCGTAAGATTCCGTTTTCGGAAGTTCTTGCCTTGACCGATGAGGCCTTCCGAGGAGCGGTCAGAAGGGTTCCGCTTTGGAGATCCGGCAGGGGATGGCTCGTAAGGGAGTGGAGCCGATGGCGGGCTCGTAGGGAGGAGCATTGTCCGTGAGGATGTTGAGGTTCGACTCCTTCCAGCCGCAAAGTTCGAGATCCTTCCGTTCCGGAAACCACCAGCCATAGCTGGCCACGAGGATTCTCGGGTCGAGGTCGGCGTCGAATTTGGCCCTCTGCCGGATCGAGCCCCTTGCGGTCGTGATCTCCACCCAGTCCCCTTCCCCGATTTTATAGGTCGAGGCCGTTTGAGGATGGATGAGGAGAAGGGGATCCGGGGAGAGCCTCCGAAGGGAAGGGATATTTCGATAGGCCGAATGGAAGTAGAACGGGTCCTTGGCAGAGGTGAGAAGGAGCGGAAAGGACTCCGAGGAAGGGGCCGGAAGGTCGATGGGGGTGGGCAGAGGGGCGTAGCCCCAGTCTTTGAGCTGGTCTGAAAAGATCTCGACCTTTTTGGAAGGGGTCGAAAATCCCTTCTTCTCGTAAGAGCGGTACGGCCAGTCTCCTTTCAGCATCCCCATCGATTTAAAATCGTCGTAGGTCAGGCCGGCGGGCCTTAAAATCTCGTCGAGGCACTCTTCGGGATCCTTCCAGAAATGGTGTCCCAACCCCGCCTTTTTTCCCAGTTCATTCAAGATCTTCAGATCGGACCAGCACTCGCCTGGCGGTTCAACAATCTTGGGACGGGCAAGGATGAAGCCATGGGGAAGGCCGTAGTGGCCGATGTCGTCGAATTCAAAATGGGTGGCCGCAGGGAGGACGAGGTCAGCGAGTTGGGCCGTGGGGGTGAGAAAGATCTCCGAGACCGCCAGGAAGTCGAGACGCCTCAGGGCCTCGAACGTCTCCTGGGCGTTGGCGTAGCTGAGCAGGGGATTTCCTCCCTGGATGTACATCAACCGGATGGGAAAGGGTTTCTCCGTTAGGATGGCTTTGATGATCAACTGGGAGGGGACAAACCCCATCATCGTCGATAGGCGATATTCCGGGCTCAGGATCTTCTCTTTCTTTTCAGGGAATCTCTTGATCTGGACGAGTTCCCCCGGCCTCATGAGGGGAGGAGAGGGGCGGTTCACATTTCCGCCGGGAGCCTCAAGGTTTCCTGTGATCGCCATGAGGATGAGAAGGGCCCTCGCACATTGAAAGCTATGGATCGTATGCTCGATGGCGTTTCCCCACTGGAGCGAGGCCGGCCGGGTCTGGGCATAGAGCCTCGCGGCCTGTTGAATCGCCTCTTTGTTCACCCAGGTGGTCTCCGCGATCTCTTCGAGGGAGTACTGCTTGAGATGCTCGACCAGCTCGGGAAAACCTTTGGTCCATTGATCCACGAAGGGGCGATCATAGAGTCCTTCCTCGATGATCACCTTCAACATCCCCAAGGCGAGGAAGAGGTCCGCCCCGGGCCGGGGTCGAATCCAGAGGTCTGCCCTCGAGGCCATCCCGGTTTTTCGCGGATCGACGACGATCAATTTCGCTCCGCGCTCGAGGGCCCTTTTGAGCTGGGAGCCGATCACCCCTTCCTCGTTGGTCTGAAAGAGGTTGCTTCCCCAGACCAGGACGCACGCTGGCGGGTGATCGTAATCCGGAACCGGGAAGAACCCGCAGGTGAGATTCGAGGCGGTCTCCCTCGGCATATGGCAGATGTGTCCGGGAGTGGAGATATTGGGGATGCGCAGGAGATGGGCAAGCCTCATCAAGAGGAAGAGTTCGAGGCCCTTGGGCGTCCCCTGGGCAAAGGCGATCGATTCGGGCCCGAAGCGATTGATCGTTTCGAGGAGCCTCTGAGCGATCGTCTCGAGGGCCTCGTCCCAGGAGACCCGGATCCATCTTCCCTCTCCCCTCTTCCCGGTTCTTTTCAAGGGAAAAAGGAGGCGATCCGGGTGGTCGAGCCTTTCGATCTGGGCGATGCCCTTGGCGCAGATCGTCCCACGGTTGAGGGGACAATCGGGGTCGCCCTCGATCTTCCGGATCTTTCCCTCTTCGACGTGGACCAGGAGGCCGCAGCCGCCGTGGTCCATTCGCGCGCAGAAGGTCTTGACGATCATCGGGAAACCTCCTTCACAGGGACTTCATAACACCGAAAAGGGGCTTTGACAAGGCATTGGGCCAACAGTCTCAAGGGTTGGAAGAATGAATTTTTCTGTTGACAAAGGGGCCCAATTTTAATAATCTGAGGCAACTTCCATCGCGACCGATGCCGCCACGTGGGGTTTTTTGTCACCCCTGTAAGAAGGGGGGTCATGGAAGGCCTGTTTGAACATTTCCGGTTCGCTCGATTCGAATTTCTCCTCAAAGCCACCGATGAGATCCACCTTCCCACCTATAAAGGTTCGACCTTCCGAGGGGCCTTTGGCCATACCTTTAAAAAGATCGTCTGTATCAACCGAGAGAAGGATTGTAACGGCTGCCTCCTGAAAAACCGGTGCATCTATTCCTACGTCTTTGAAACCCCGCCTCCTCCGGACACTGAAAAGATGAAAAAGTACCCCTATGCCCCCCACCCCTTCGTCATCACCCCGCCGCTCGAAACGACCCGGACTTATAAGGAGGGAGAGGGCCTGAAATTCGAACTGACGCTCATCGGCAAGGCCATCGACTACCTGCCCTATTTCATCTACACCTTCGACGAGCTCGGGAAGAAGGGCATCGGAAAAGGGCAGGGGACATTCCAATTGGAAAAGGTGAAGGCGGTGGGAGGGGCTGAAACAGAGGAAGAAGGATCTACGGTATATTCCTCGGTCGATAAAGCCCTCCGGTGCGATTTCAAGGTATTGGATGGAAGAGCACTCGCTCCGCTGGACCTCGATGTCCCCACCCTCACATTGCAATTCTTGACCCCGACCCGGCTCAAATTCGATGGGGCCCTGACCCTTAAACTCGAATTTCATATCCTCGTCAGAAATCTCCTCCGTCGGATCTCCCTGCTCTCCTACTTTCATTGCGGAGAGGAACTGGTCGTCGATTTTAAGGGACTGATCGAGAAGTCGAAGGAGGTGAGGATTCAAAAAGAGACCCTGAGGTGGGTAGACTGGGAGAGATACTCAAATCGGCAGGAGACCCGGATGAAGATGGGAGGCTTCATCGGGCCGATCACCTTCATGGGCGATTTCAAACCTTACGCCCCCTTCCTCCTCCTGGGAGAGCAGATTCACGTGGGAAAAGGGACGAGCTTTGGCCTGGGCAAATTCAAAATTTCAAAGCAGGGGAGCTGAATTTTGAATCTTGGCTTAAAGGCGAAACCTTTCCAAAATATTTCTTTGCTTGCCCTTCCCACCGCGATCGGTCTACCTTTACAACAAAAACCCTGGAGGAAATGGGTGGGAGAGTCTTGCATCTTTTGCGGACAGGAAGTGGAAGGACGGGATAACATCGGTTGGAGGTTCTTTGGGGCCCTCTGCGGCAGGTGCTTTTTGCCAAAGGCCGAGGTCCTCCTGAAGCACCTTGAAGAATGGGAGGCCTACTGGTGGACCATCCGGTTCGCCCCCAATAACGAAGGGTGGGCTTAAAGGGGGGGAGGACCGCCCTTGAGGTCGTCGAGAAAGCCATGGAGCAAAAACCCTTCAAGGAAATCCTGATCTTTGTCCTCGGCACGACACCCCAGATCGTAACCGAGACCCTCTACTGCCTTACCCAGTCCTTGAAACCTCCGGTTTTTCCCGATGAAATCCATATCCTGACGACCACGAGCGGGAAGGAGGGAATCGAGAAGGAGCTTCTTGAAAAAGGCCGGCTCGCGGCCTTCTCGAAAGAGTTCGGCCTTCCCCCGGTTCCCTTGACGCCGGAGTCGATCCATCTCGTCTGCGACGAGGCGGGCCGTCCCCTGGACGATATCCGGGAGATCTCCCATAACGAATCCCTTGGCGATTTTATCGCCAACTTCATCCGGGGAAAGACCGCCGATCCCTCCGCGAGGCTCCATTGTTCTCTGGCAGGAGGAAGGAAGACGATGTCCTTCTACCTGGGATCGGCCCTCCAGCTCTTCGGCAGGCCCTGGGACAAACTTTACCATGTCCTCGTCAATCCCGAATTCGAATCCCATCCCGAGTTTTTTTACAAGCCGAAGAAGAACAAGGTCCTCGATGTGCGGGACGCAAACGGCCGGCTGGTTAAAAGGCTCAGGACCAGGGATGCGGAGATCACCCTTGCCGAGCTCCCCTTCGTCCGTCTGAGGGACAAGATTTCCCTCGACGGAAAGGGTTTCAAGGATCTGATCCGGGAGAGCCAGCGCGAGATCGATCTGGCCTCCATCCAGCCCACCCTGAGGATCGACCTCTCTGAGAAGGTCCTCTACATCGGCGAGGTGGGCATCGATATGGTGCCGATCCAGCTGGCCCTCTACCTCAATCTGCTGAAGCGGAAAGTCGAAGGGTGCCACTTCCCAGCAAGGCCCTACTGTTACGATTGCGTCGAATGTTTTCCTTTCCTTGCTGATCTGGCGAGCAGGAAGACCTTCGAGGAGATCCTCAAGGATTATCAGAGATCGTATGGACCTCACTCGGGCCGGGTGGTGGAGTTTCGGAGACACTGGGAGAAGAGAGGCGGGATCGATCCCGACACCCTCCGACAGAACATCAGTAAGATCAATGCCGCTTTGAGAGAGGGCTTGAAGGAAGAACTCCTTCCCTATTTCACCATTTCTGCCGTGGGCAAACACGGCTCAAAGCGTTACGGCATCAGGGTCGAAAAGGGAAAGATCAAGATCGAGGATTAAGATGAAAAGCGTCACTCCACCGACGATCACCTGTCCCTATTGCCATCGAGAGATCCTCCTTTCAGAGGCCATCACCCATTCGATCCGGGAGGAGGTCGAGAAGGAATTTGGGAAGAGGCTGGCCGAAAAGGAGCTGGAGCTGATTCGGAAGGAAGAGCTCCTCGGACAGAAGGAGAGGTCCCTCTCGGAGGAACTGGCCGAAAAATTGAGGGTGGAGAGAGAAAGGATCGAGGCCGAATCGAGGAAGAAATTGGAGGAAGCCTTCGGCCTTCAGATCCTGGATCTCGAGGCCGCGTTGAAACAGAGAGAGGAGCAGTTAGAAAAGATGCGTCAGGCGGAGCTCCAGCTTCGCAGGGAGAGGCGGGAGCTCGAGGAGAGGCAGAGATCCCTCGAACTGGAGATGGTCCGCCGATTGGATGAAGAACGGGAGCGGATTCGGCAGGAGGCCGAGCGGAGGGTGGTCGAGGAACACCGGCTCAAAGATCTCGAGAAGGAAAAGCAAATCAATGACCTCAAGAGGCATATCGAAGAACTTCAGCGGAAGGCGGAGCAGACCCCGATCCAGCTTCGAGGGGAGGTCTTGGAGCTCGAGATCGAAGAGGTTTTGAAAAGCCATTTTCCCATGGATCGGATCGAACCCGTCTCCAAGGGGAAAAGGGGAGCGGACCTCCTTCAGCGGGTCCAAAATTCGAGGGGGGAGCTCTGCGGGACGATCATCTGGGAGGCCAAGCGGGCGAGGAATTGGAACGACGATTGGCTCGACAAACTGAAGGAAGACCAAAGGGAGGCGAAAGCTGAGATAGCGGTTCTCGTTACGACCGCCCTGCCGAAGGAGGTGGACCACTTCGGGCTCCTCCAGGGGGTATGGGTGACCGAATATCCCCTCGCCCCTTGCCTCGCCATGGCTTTGCGGGTGAATCTCCTCGACCTGGCGAAGGAAAAGAAAGCCTCCGAGGGAAAGCACGAGAAGATGGAGGCCCTATATGCCTACTTGACGGGTTCGGAATTCAAGCAGAGGGTCGAGGCCGTGGTGAGGGCCTTCTTGGCGATGAAGGAAGATCTCGAAAGCGAGAAGGCGGCCCTGCAAAGGATCTGGGCGAAACGGGAGAAACAGATCGAGCGGGTCCTCACCCACGTCTCGCGCCTGGTGGGGGACATGCAGGGAATCATCGGCGCCTCCCTCCCCGAGATCAAAAGCCTGGAGCTAAAGAATTTGGCGGATACCGAGGGGGAAGGAGATTTACCCAAAATTATTTAGCCTTTTGAGCCCTAAGGAAAAAAACGGAGGAAACGATGGGGTGGGACGATCTGAATAGGTTCGTCATTGGCGCTCTTCTTCATGACATTGGGAAATTTAAGCAGAGGGCCGCTTACCCGGAAGACGGGGGAAAGTCTCATTCCCTTATTGGTTATGAATGGCTGGCCTCCCATTATGGAG
>JAOAHX010000021.1 GCA_026415035.1 Thermodesulfobacteriota bacterium
GCAGCTGGACTGCGGCTGCCACTCGTTTTACGATGACGGTAAGGGGAAATATTTACACATTTACGTTGACCCCGACCCCACAGCCCCCATTGACCATCGGGAGTATCACCGCAGGGACCGGAACCTTTAGCACTTGGTAACGCCATAAGGACTGGGGTTTGGTAAATCGGTCCTCGTTTTTTAAAGGTAGAATCGACCCAACTGATTTCGTGGCTGGTCTGCTCCTTTTGGCCACGGCGATTCTTTTTTTTTGTGATCTGCTGGTTGAGAGATCCCTCCTCACGGAAAGGGATCTGGCTGCCTATTTTATTCCTCCCAGGTTTTTCTGGGTGGAAAGTCTGAAACGATTCGATTTCCCTCTCTGGAATCCTCATCAATTTACCGGCCACCCTTTCCTGGCCAATCCCCAACACGGCTTGTTATATCCCCTGAATATCCTCCTTTTGATCCTCCCTTTCGACATAGGCTTCAACACCGTCATCGTCCTTCATTTCTTTTTAGCCGGGTGGTTCACCTACTTCCTCATGAAGGAATGGGGGGGGAGTTTCACCGCCTCTCTGATATCAGGGTTCACGTTCATGCTCGGGGGCTATCTCCTCTCTGTCCATAGCCTTCTCAATATTCTTCTTTCCGTGACCTGGACGCCTTTGATCCTCCTTTTCTTTAGAAGAACGATGAGGAGTTTCGGGTTCAAGAACGTCCTCTTCACCGCCGCCCTCATGACCGTTTCCTTTCTGGGCGGAGGCCTGGAGGTGGTGTACGGGAATTTTTTCGTTCTCTTCCTGGTGATGATCCTGCTTCCTCCGGTTTCTTCCCATCCCTTTGGAAAAAAGGGGAAAGCCCTTTTTTCCCTTTATCTCCATCGCCTCAAATTTTTTTCGGCCCTGACCTTGGCCTTCCTCTTCTTTTCCGCGATTCAGCTCATTCCTTTTCTGGAGCTCTGGATGCACTCCATCAGGGGGCAGGGGATCACCTATCAAGAGGCGACAATCTGGAGTTTTGCACCGAAGGACATCCTTCTCTTCTTCCTGCCCGACGCCTATGGTTATTTCCTGGACATGCAGAAGTACTGGTCGGTCCAATGCTGGCTCAAGACGATGTATACCGGAGGGCTCCCTTTTATCCTGACCGGTCTCTTCTTTGTTTTCGGCTCTCAACGCAAGCTCTTCCTTGCCCTGATGATCTTCTCCCTTTTTCTGGCCCTCGGCCAATTCAATCCCCTATACCCTTGGGTCTATGGATACCTTCCGTTCTTCAACGGGATCCGTTATCCAGTAAAGTTCCTTTACATCTTTATCCTTTGTCTTTCCCTCACGACAGGTCTGGGTTTCGATAGGATCCGGCAGTTCTCCCCAGTGGGGGGCCATCCGGTGCTGAAACATCTTCTGATCGCCTTCTCTCTTGTTTCCGGTCTGGGACTTCTGGGCCTTGTGGTGGGTCACGAGGAGGTCGAGGCTTTTCTCAGGGCCAAAGGGGTGGACCTTCCTGAGTTCAATCATCTTTCCATCAATCTTCACCATGCCAAGCGATTCCTCTTCTACCTGACCCTTTTCTTCCTCCTGCTGAGGGTGGGTTACGAAACGGGTTGGAAAGGGTGGGTCCAAGGGCTGCTCCTCCTGTTTCTGGTCGGCGACCTCTTCGGGAACATGGGCTTTTATGGGAAGGAGAAGACGTCGGACTATTTCAAAACAACGAAGGTCACCGAAATCATCGCCTCGGATTCTCCCTCCTTAAGGGTCTTCTCCACGGCCAAGACCACCCAGATGGAGACGCCCGTGCTCTTCGTCAGCGAGACTCCCTTCGATGTTATTAAGGAGACGAACCTTCCTTCGTTCAGTCTCCTTTATCGGTTTCACGATATCTGGGGTACCGATGTCATTCGATTGAAAAGGAACGACGATCTCTACAGAGCGTTCATTGGGCTTCCTTCCATCTCGGCCAGCAACCTGCCGCTCCTTTATGGGATCCGATATATCGTCTCGGTGACTTTTATTGAGGATCCCGATTATGAACTTGTCTATGCGAGGCTCGAAGGTCTGGAGGGGAGGCGGGAAGACCTCCTGAAACAAAATACCATCAAGCTTTACCGCTACAAGCCCCCGGTCCAGAGGGCCTGGTTCGTCAAGGAGTTCGAGGTGATGGACCCCCAAGGTCTTCTGGCGACCTTGTTGACAAAAGAATTTTCTCCCCTCCGAAAGGTTCTGCTCGAAGACCCTCTCCTTTGGGAGAAGGTTCCGCCTGGCCCCGGGGCAGGGGGAGGGAAGGTCGAGATCCTCCAAGAGACCAATAACCGGCTGTCCCTGAGGGCTGAGACGAAAGAAGAGGTTTTTTTGGTTTTAAGTGACACCTATTTTCCGGGTTGGAAGGTCTATGTAAATGGACGAGAGGAAAGGATCCTTCGGGCTAACTACCACTTTCGAGCGGTTCCTCTCACCAAAGGGACCCACCGAATCGATTTTCTATACGATCCCCTCAGCTTCAAGCTGGGCATCACCCTCACTTTCTTGGGAATCATGGGGGCTTTAAACCTGGCCTTTTATTTCAAGCAGAGAAGATGTCCTCAGGAAGGGGGAGGAAGGGATGAAACTCTCGATCATCATCCCGGTATATAACGAGGCGAGGACCATCCTCGAAGTCCTACGAAGGGTGAGGGAATCTCCTCTCGAAAAAGAGATCATCGTCGTTGACGACGGTTCTACGGACGGGACAGCCACGCTCCTCTTGGAACAGGGCAGGGGGCTCAAGGTCCTTCACCACGAAAAGAACCGCGGGAAAGGGGCGGCCATCCGCACAGCACTGCCTCACGTCACCGGAGACATCGTGATCATCCAGGATGCGGACCTGGAATATCATCCCTCCGAATACCCAAAGCTCATCGGGCCGATTTTAGAGGGGATGGCCGATGTGGTCTATGGCTCCCGTTTTCTGGGAGGACCCCACCGGGTTCTCTATTTTTGGCATTACGTAGGGAATAAGGTGGTCACCACCTTCTCCAACATGCTTACCGATCTCAATCTCTCGGATATGGAAACAGGTTATAAAGTCTTTCGTTCCGAAGTGTTAAAGAAGATCAAGATTGAAAGTAATCGGTTCGGGTTTGAACCTGAAATCACAGCCAAGATCGCGAAGATGGGATGTCGGGTTTACGAGGTCCCCATCTCCTACTGGGGAAGGGACTATTCCGAGGGAAAGAAGATCAACTGGAAGGACGGGCTCGCCGCCCTTTACTGGATCGTCAAGTTTAATCTTTTCCGCTAATACGCCACTCGATCCACTTCCTCCCGAGTGGTGATTCCCTTGACCACTTTTAACAATCCGTCCTCTCGAAGCGATTTCAACCCGGCCGTCTCACGGGCCTTTAAGCGAATGAGCTCGGCGGAGGCCCTTTCCGAGATGAGGCGCTTAATCCTTTCGTCCACCGAAAGAAGTTCATAGATTCCTGTCCGGCCTAAGTAACCGGACTGCTTGCACTGCTTGCACCCTTTGCCCCGGTACAAAGAAAGGGAGCCCTCTGGTTTGGGGATGACCCCTCTTAGTTCCTTAAGGGTCGCCTCGTCGGGAGGATAGGAGGTTTTACACTGGGAGCAGATGGTCCGGACCAGCCGCTGGGCCAGGACCCCGATCACCGAGGAGGAGATGAGGTAAGGCTCGACGCCGATATCGAGAAGGCGGGTGATGGCCTCCGGGGCATCGTTGGTATGGAGGGTGCTGAGGACCAGATGCCCGGTGAGAGCGGCCTGAATGGCAATCTGAGCGGTTTCGAGATCTCGGATCTCTCCCACCATGATCACATCCGGATCCTGCCGGAGGATGGAACGGAGGCCGGTGGCAAAGGTGATCCCGGCCTTCGGGTTGATCTGGGTCTGACGAATTAAAGGAAGGCGATATTCGACCGGATCTTCGACGGTGATGATGTTTTTGTCCACGGAGTTGATCAGGTTGAGGGAGGCGTAAAGGGTGGTCGTCTTCCCGCTTCCCGTAGGCCCTGTCACCAGAATCATGCCCGCCGTCCTTCTGAGGAGCCGTTTAAATTGACCCAACATCTCTTCCGAGAACCCCAGCTCCTCGAGGGTGAGAAGGGGGCTGGTTTGGTCGAGGAGACGGAGGACCACATTCTCTCCATAAATGGTGGGAAAGGTGGAGACCCTGATTTCGAACCCCCTCTGGTCCATTCGGACGTTGAAGTTCCCATCTTGGGGAAGCCGGGTCTCCGCGATGTCCATCTCGGCCAGGATTTTGATGCGTGCCGTGATCGAAGGATGGACCGCTTTGGGCAGGGTCATGGTTTCATAGAGGAGGCCATCGATCCGGAAACGAATCCGCAAGGACTTCTCGTCCGGCTCGATGTGGATGTCGCTGGCCCGGTCTGAAATGGCCTGCATCATCACGAGATCTAAAATCCTGGCTGCGGGCGCACCCTCCACCGGCCCCGCGATCGGTTCCTTTCCTTGGAGGTCGTAGGTTTTCCGATATTCCGCAGGCTCCCTTACGGGCTCGGTGAGGGGTTGCGAAAGACTTTGCCGGACGGTGCTATCCAACGAGGTTCCCCTCATTCCATAATATTGTTCAATCGCTTTCTTGATCTTTTTCTCCGTGCTGATCGCGATTTCGACGTCGGTCTTGATCCGATTTCGCAGCTCGTCCAGGGCGGCGATGTTGAGAGGATTGTCGATGGCCACCGTGAGGGTCGTCCCTATTTTAAAAAGGGGGATGAGGGTGTGTCGCCTGGCCAGCTCCTCCGGTATGCTCTGCACGATTCCCTCGTCAATTAAATAGGTGTCGAGGTCCACGTAGGGGAGATCGAAATAGTCCGCAAGGCATTGGTAGAGAGGTTCCTCCTTCACATAGCCTTTTCGGATGAGGGTCTGTTCGAGTCTTTCGCCTCCCTGTCTCTGTTCCTGGATCGCTTTTTTTAACTGGTCTGCCGTGATTACCCCACAATCCACCAGAAATTCCCCAAAACTCTTCTTCTGAGCCATAACTCCTCCGGATCCTCACCCCAAAACAACCTCAGCCCATCTCCGAGCCTCTCCCTCATCTTTTTGGTTTGATCTGTTGAAGATGTCCTCTCACCCTCGAGGCCAGTTCGGGATAGGTGCCCGAGGCAAGGAGAATAAATTGTTCATAGTGATGGGCGGCTTGATCCCGGTTTCCCATCTGTTCGTAAAGGAGCGCCAAATTGTAATGGGTTTCCCCATGGCGGGGATTGAGGGAGAGGGCTTTCTGATAAGATTCGAGGGCTTTCTCCAAGAACCCTTTCTTTTTATAGAGGGTTCCGAGATTGATCAGGCTTTCGATGTGCTTTGGATTGAGGGCAAGGACCTTTTGGAAGGCCTCGATCGCCTGATCCGTTTCACCCCGAAGATGGAGAAGGATTCCGACGTTGTTGAAGGCTTTATCGTATTTTGGATTGATTTCGATCGCTTTCTGGTAATTCTGAAGGGCCTTTTCAAAATCCCCGATTTCCTGGTAGAGGATCCCAAGATTATTATAGGCCTCCACGAAGGAGGGATCGAGTTCAAGGGCCCTCTGGTAGGCCAGGATGGCCTCGGTCATCTCCCTCTGTTTATGAGAGGTGACCCCCATATTGAATAATCGGATCACCTCGAGGGAGAGAGGGTTCTCCTTGCCCGAGATTTCCACAACCGACAGGGGTTTGGAAGGGGGTTCGGGTTTGGGAATAGGGGGAGGGGGAGGAATCATATCCCAACCTTCTTTTAACCCCATACCCGCCTCTTCTCCCTTTTTAGCCAGTTGAGTTTTTTCTTTCACCGGAAGGGAGGTTACCGAAACGCCCTCCCTCCCCCCCTGATTCTGAATTGCCATCATTTCGTATAGAGAGAGCCTGAAAGAGGGTGGGACCTCAGAGGGAAGGGATTTCGGTTCCTCTATGGCCGTGGGTTTCTCGGCATCTCGGTGACTCTCTGGAGTCATCGGAAAAGATCGGACCAGAACGGATTCTTTCCCTTCAGACCCTCCGGTTTGAGAAGGAGGGGATGGGGAAGAGGGAAAGAAAAGCCACCCGAGGGCCAGTAAAAGGATCCCGAGACTTACGCCTGCCCCCGCCATGAGGAACCCTCGCCTTTTTTTTTCCTTCCGCTTCGACCCCTTTTTAAAGAAAGGCCCTCCTGCGACCTCCTGGCTTCGTTGTTGCTGGACCTTCTTGAGGGCCTCCATGATCAAGCTCATCTTAATTCCTCCGAGAAAGCCCAAATCGTTTCCCTTTGGGCGTCCCCATGAGGGGTCGAAGGATTGAAGAGGGAGGGTTTTTCTTCTGCCCCTTTCCTGTAGAGTTTTCCGAACCGATCATGGATGAACTCTTGGGCCTCCCGAAGAGAGGAAGGCGGTCCAAAGTTCAGAATCAACATCCCTGTCAGGAGGAGACAGAGGATCGTGAGGAGAACGATGCGGAGGGGCGGGAAAAACCTTTTCCAGGTCGAAGGGGAGGAGAATCGGGAGTCTTTGCCATTGCCCCCGAGATCTTCGATCGCCCTCTTCACCAGGCGGCGATCGAAATGGAAGACCTCCTCCACGAACCCTCCGAGGAGGATGCGATCGCAGAGAAGATTGATCAACCTCGGGATCCCCTTCGAATAACGGTAGATCTGGTCCAGAGCAGCCTTGGAGAAGGTGATCCCTCCATGCGAGCCGGCGACCGCAAGGCGTTGATAGATATAGGCCTCGGTCTCCTTCCGGTCGAGGGGGAGGAGGTGTTGCCGGAGGGCGATCCTCTGGTTCAGTTGTTTCAATTTGGGAGACCGGAGTTTCTGGTCGAGTTCGAGCTGCCCGAACAGGATGACCTGGAGCAATTTCTCCTTGGTCGTTTCAAGATTGGAAAGCATCCGGATCTGTTCCAGAACCGGGACGGAGAGATTCTGGGCTTCGTCGATGATGAGAAGGACCTGGTGGCCTTGGGAGAGCTGATCGAGGAGATAGCGGTTAAGGGCATCGATCCTTTCGGCCTTCGTCCTCCCGATGGCCTTGAATCCAAGGTCCTGGAGGATCGCCCGTAACAACTCTCCCTCCGTGAGAAAGGAGTTGAAGATCACGGCCGTTTTGACCCTGCCATCCAGTTTTTCGATGAGGGCCCGACAGAGGGTCGTTTTTCCCGTCCCGACATCGCCGGTCACGACCATAAAGCCTTCCCTCTGCCGGATGCCGTAAAGCAGGGATTCGATGGCCGTCCGGTGGTTTTCGCTCAAATAGAGAAACTGGGGGTCGGGCGTAAGGGAGAAGGGCTTCTCTTTCAAACCATAAAAGTCAAGGTACATCGCTTCCCCATCCGATTCGAAAGTCCGAATGCGAAATCCGTGACGAATTCAACCTCTCATCTTTTTGGAATCTCTTCGATCTTCTTACCTACCTGAAGGGTAGGGGTGATCATGATGACCAGCTCGGCCGTTTTCTTTTTCTCCGTTTTGTGGCGGAACAACCCGCCTAGGATCGGAATCGATTGCAGGACGGGAACGCCCACATAGGCCTCCTCCTTCTTCTCCTGCATCAGGCCGGCGATGATGATGGTCTGTCCATCCTTGACCCTTACCGTGGTATCGGTCTCCCTGATGCTCAAGAGGGGAAAGGTAGTTTTCCCGTCCGGCGTCACCTTCTCCCCGGTCTTTTCGGTGATGCTGGGATGGATGTTCATGATGATCGTCCCATCCTCGGCGATCTGGGGGGTGACATCCAGAATGATGCCCACATCGATCGTCACGGGATGATAGGTCTGGATCACCGTATCCCCACCTGCCGCCACCACTCCGGAGATGAAGAAGACGTCCTGGTTTCCCACCCGGATGATGGCCTTCTGGTTGTTCAGGGTGGAGATGGTGGGGCTGGAGAGGACTTTGACATCTCCTTGCTCGGCGATGGCCGACATGATATCGGAGAGGGCTACGTCCGTTCCGATGGCAAGGGTCCCACCAAAAGGTCTGATCTTGAAAGTTCCTGGGGTATCGATGGTGGTGCCGCTGGTGGTATCGCCGAGGGTAAATCCCCCTACGATCCCTGGAAATCCAGTGGTCCCCGCCTTGTTGACCAACCCCCAGGAGAGGTTCGAGATCCGCGGAAGCCCCTCGATCACCTTCCAGTTGATGCCTTCTTTGTTTTCATCCGAAAGGATGACTTCGAAAATCTTGGCCTGAATGGTGACCTGCCTCTGAGAACTTCCTTCGACCGTTTCGAGATAGGAGGCGATCTTATTGAGGTTGATCGGATAATCCGTCACTAGGATGAGGCCGGTCGATTTATTGATGATCAGTTTTTTGCCCGTCTTGTCGGCCCGCGTCCAAGAGGTTTTTTCGGGTTCCGAAGGGGATCGCTCTTCCGCCGAGCCGAAGACGATTGTCTCCAGCCCCCTCTGGATCTCTTTCCAGAGGTCCATCTCATCCACGCTCACGAGATCGCTGAAACCCGTCCTCCCCCCCGGTGAAAGGGGCATGATTCCGGCCCCTGGTTGCGATCCGGGGAGAACGATGTTTTGCTGTCCTCCACCCGTGCTGGCATAGATCTCCCTTTTCCCGCTCCGTCGGGTAGCGAGGTAGTTGAGCGTAAAGAGGCGGGTTTCCATCTGGGGCCTCAGGATCCGGATAAATTTGTCTTCTATTCGATAGGTCCAACCTAAGGGGGTGAGGAGGGCATCCAGAGCCTCTGTCAAGGTGACCCGTTTAAGATCGATGGTGATCTTGCCCGTCAATTCCGGATCGATGACAATATTGAAGTCGCTTTCTTTGGAGAAGGCCAAGAGGATCTCCTGAATATTGGCATCCCGGGCGAAGAAAGAATAGAGCTTTTCTGGAGCCTTCCGGGCCTCTTCTTTTTGGGGAATCATCAATTCCTTCAATTTCGTCTCAGAGGGAGGCTGGGGTTTGGCGAGTTCCAACTTTTGAGAGGGCAGGGGGGTCCGCTCCTTTTTGGGAGGGGAAGCGCAACTTGCCATTCCTATCTGAATTATCAGGCAGATTAAAAAAATCTTCGTTCTCATGCCTTTCTCCTTTCAGGGCGTTACCTGTCCTCCACCTTGATTTGGATCGGACTCTGGTCCAGATAGAGGGTCCTCTTTTTCCCTTCCTTTTCAAGAATCACCCGGTCGGGTCGAATCTCCACCACTTTCTCGCCTTCCACCGTGTCCCCGATGGTGACGAGAGAGCGTCCAATAGAGGCAAGGCGCACATGGTCTCGGATCAGAATGGCTTTCAGTTTGAAAGTGGGCTCCGGGGACTGGGTTTCGGCCGGTTTTATCTCCGCGGGAGGTTGGGAGGGGCTCCCCACCGGGATGGAAGGGGTCTCCTGGGAGTGATGACGGATGCCCGGAGGGAGGGCAAAAGGATCCCTTCGCGGTGGCCCAGGGTCTCTCTTCTTGGGCTGGGTAAAACCGACCTCTTGGGTTAAAAGGGCGATCCATCCCGCCATCATCACCCCTGCTAACATAGCAATCGATAGGACTCTTATACGTTTCATGTCGGCCTCTGTCCTTGTATATACATCTTCAGAGCCAGGGTCACTTTTAGGAGAGGTTGGACCTCTTCAGCCCTTTCGATCTGGAGCCTCTCTACATGAACGGGGAAAGGAAGCTCTTCCACCCCTTTTAAATAAGATTCGATCTTGGAAAAAGTGGCGTGAAGAACCAATTGGACGGTCACCTTCCGTAATCTCGAGGAGGAGGGGGTTTCCTTTTTTTCTTCGGGGAGGGCGATTTTCTCTTCGAAAGGAGTGATCGAAATCACCTTCATCTGAAAAGGGTCGCTCTCCCGGGCAAGGTGTTTCAGGAACGTTCTGAACTCTTCCCCCCTGTGTGTCCGTGCTGAAAGCCTCTCCAGTTCCTCTTCCCGTTTGAGGAGTTCCGCCTCTGCCGTTTCGGCTTCTTTGGCCAGAAGGGCAAGTTCGCTCAATTTGGCCTCCGCCGATTGAATTTCCCCCCTCAGGGCCGAAATCTTCCGGTTCGCAGGGGTATCGAAAATCCGGTCGAAGAGGAAGATCGCCACCGCGATCGACAAACCCAGCAACAAGATCTTTTCTCGCCTTTTCAACGCCATGATTTACGGTTTCTCCTGTGAGATTTGAGTATCCTCGATTTCACAAAGGATTTCGAATTCAACCGCTGAATGGTTAAATACCCTATTCTCATTGGTCGAGTTCAGTTTCACGTGGTGGAAGAAAGGGGACCTTTCAAGTCCTTCGATGATTTGAGCAATGGCCGTGAGGCCGTGTTGGACAGGACCGAAGGCAAGGGCCTTAAGGTGGAGAATCCTCTTTCCAGGAACGGTCTCCTGGATTTTTGGGTCTTGGCCCGTCTTGGTCAAAGGGGGTGAGGTCGTTTGTACTTCCAGGCTCGTTAAGGTCACGTTTTCCGGGATGAGGCTGGTGATTTCTCGGAGCAATCTCCTGTAGGGAAAGGGGGGGGCGATGGCAGAAGGGTAAAGGGAAAGGTCCTGGGCGATTTTGGCCTCTTTTTCCTTTAAAAGGGCGAGCTTGGTTCTGAGGGCCTCCAGCTTCTCCACCTTGGCCATTTTTTCATCTCGCTCTCTCTGAAGCATGGCCACTTGATCGGTTTTGTATAGGTGGGTCCCCAAAAAGATAAGGCCTGTCAGGATAGGGACGGCCACATAGAGGCTTTTTTCATTGGCCACTTTTAACCAGAGCGGTTCTTTCTCCGGTAGAAACTCGATTTGTTTCGGCCCCGAGAGGGCTACTCCGGCCGCAGAGGCAAACATTGAACCCCTCTGCTCCACACCTCCTGGATCGATGGATTTGGCCTCGAAAGGCATCCCCTTGAGGGGATTAAAAATCTCAACCGGAAGCCCCAGTTCTCCTTCGAGGTAGGGGGAGAGGTTTTTCAGATGGGCCCCGCCGCCGGTCAGAAGGACCCGATCGATCCGCTCTCCATAGAACTGAGTTTGGTAAAAGTCAAAGGAACGGCCGATCTCTGAAACCCATCTCTCCAGAACGGGTCGCATCAGAAAAGCGATCTTTGAGAGATCGATCTCCTCTCGCTCAGGAGTTCCCGCCCCCTGGACTTCGGATGGGATCCCCACTTCCTCTTTGATCTTCTCCGCTTTTTCAAAGAGAAAGGCGAGGTCTCTTTCGAAGGGGATTCCGTCGGTGATCGCCCGGGTGAGGTCGGCTCCGGCAGGGGTGATCTCGCGGCTGAACTGGAGGGTCAAGTCCTTAAAAAGATAGAGGCTGATTTTCTCGGAGCCGAGGTCAATTAAAGCGGTCGTCTCCCCGATTTTTAACCGGTCTCCCAACAACAACAGGTTCCAAAGAGCAAAGGCATTCACATCGAGATGGGATACCCGCAACCCCGCGCCGGTAGCGATGGAAAGGGTTCGGTCGATCAAGGAATTCGGGCAAGCCACGACGAGCAGGTCAAGCCTTTTCGTCCCTTCCTCGACGAATTCTCCGAGGAGGTGTGATCGAATCTGGGCGGTTTCAGGGGGATAGGGGAGATGGCTTTTCATCTCCCAGGGGAGGGCCTTGGCGAGTTCCCTTTTGGGCATGGCAGGCAGGGTCAAACGTCGAATCTGGATTCCTGAACCGGAGACCGTCAGTCTGACCTTCTTCGTTTGGAGGCCTGTTTCCTCCATAAGATCTCTGAGGAGGATGGCCAGAGCCTGGGTGTCCTCCCTATCGATCCCCTGGGGGATCCTCTTCAACCCCAGGCAGGAAAGAAAGGGCCCCCTTGAGGTCTTCTTTAACCCCACTAATTTAATGGAATGAGAACCAATGTCTAATCCGATCGTTTCTGGCATATTTACCACCTAAATTTTAAAAGGGCGCTGAACTCTAAAATCATATTACTACCGCCCTAAAAGCAATGATCAAATAAACTCCAGGATCTCCTCCAAGTGTCGCCTGATTTTTGCTGACGCTGCCGGTAGCGCCTGGGGGCGCCATGACCCTAAAAGCATGGGATTGAGATAGATCTGCGCCCGAAGTGGTCCGGTATTGAGCCAAGCCCGGAGTAGTCCACCCGGCTGTCAGTGATCCCCAGGTATTGTTATCCGAGGAGGCCCATGTTGCAAAGACAAGAGCTCCGTCCGTGACTGTGGTAATCCCTGGGATTGTGACGGTAAACGGTGAAGAGGGAGCCGAATAGTTACCGGAGGCCTGCAACACATCTCGTTGCCACACCATATTGGTGCTGGGGGGACGGAAGACGTGCATGACGACTATATGAGGATTGTTGTTACCGAAAGAGACGCTTGGATTGGCAGTCCATGTGCCATTAAAGGTACACCAAAATAACCTTATCCGGCAGTTGGCAGTAGGATGGTTTACCTGATCCTCCGATGTCCAGCTTTGGCCTCCCAAGTTAGACATGGCGATTGATGCCGAAGTGTCGCGAGATGCACCGATCATCAGGACAAGATCGCCTGCCCGCATATTTCCGGGAGGAGTAACCTCAGTTGGATTGCTGGTATTTGGACCATTATCGGGGGGATTAGAGGCTGAACCAAAATAAGTGATCAAGAAACTGGTAAAATTAGAGACAACAATTCGCCTTTTTTCAGTACCGATAGGGACTTCTCCTATAGAAGTTAGGATATCAGGAGTGTAGGAGATGGTGAACCGTCCAGCCCCCAAGTTTCTCTGCCTGTTTGCCGCGGCATTCAGATTAGCGTTGAGATCAGTAGCTGTCAACCAATTTTGAACCGTTGCCATACGAATAGCGTACTCCACTCCAGATTGTGCCAGGAAATAGGCTTGCGTTGATTGTATAGAAAAGATCACGGATTTCTGCTTTGTAGGGATCAAATAAGAAAAGACATAACCGATGGTCACCATCAAAAACATGGCAATGACTAGAAAGAGAACAGAGAGGCCTTTAGAATTAAATAAAATCCATCCCTGCCTCCCCTTGTTTCCCAATTTTGTCATTCCCGTGAAGACGGGAATCCAGTTTTGTTTTCTATAAAAAGATATGGATTCCTGCTTTCGCAGGAATGACAACCTATCTGAAAAAATACTTCCTTTATTTTTAAAATCACTTCTCAACTGCTTGGTACCTCACGCCAGTTTTGTTTAAAATTTTTATTTGTTAAACTGGTTGGGAGATTCTTCGGATAAACCCTGGTCTGTAAAATGACTTCTTCACCGCTTGTCCTTTGTAGTTTTAATCGAAGTTGTATCTCGTTTGCCGTATTTGTCACAGCAAATTCAGTGACATTATTGGCCATTGTGGCGGTGGTTGCAGGAGAAGTCTTAACCTTTTGCAGAATGGTGTTATTCATGGGGTCCAGCCTAAAAATGATGGTTTCATCTGCACTGTCCTGAGCTGTTGGATTGGTTCTTACAAAAGTGATCGAACTGGCTGTGACCGACGTGATGCTCCTTGCATCCCTGATGTCTCTCACCATTCTCTCCAATGCCAGTTTTCCTTCATCGTAGAGCATTTTCTGATTGACGGTCATTGTATAGATTTTCAGGCTGTCAATCAAGAACTTTATGGTGATTGCCGAGACGACGGATAGGATGACGATTACCACAATGATTTCGATGAGGGTGAACCCCTTATCGAATGTGGAATGCAGATTGCGGATTGCAGAATTTCGAATCCGAAATCCGAAATCTGAAATCCGAAATAGGGGGGACGTATTCTGCCCCTGTTTACGGAAACCTTGTGACCACCGAATAGATTTCATAAATGTCATTCTGAGGGTCTCTCACCTGAACCCGGATTCTCTTGTACCCCCTGTCATTGCCGGGCTGGATCCCGTCCCCGACCACTTGGAAGTCGCTATTCACATATAAGATTTCCCATCGCCATTGGTATGAGGGGAAATTGATTGGATCGATATCCGAGAAGGACGGAGGAAGGGAAGCGGGGTTGAGAGCAGCATTGGTATAATGAAATTTCATCAACTCTTCCATTTTCTGATGGGCAAGATAGATGGCCGTCGTCGCCATTTCCGGCTTTTGGCTTCCCTTAATGCCTGTGGCAAAAGGAACGACAATAACCGGTAAAAGAATCGCCGCCATCACAATCAGGATGATGATTTCGATGAGAGTAAACCCCCTGTTCTTGACGGGGAAGGGTAGGGTCGAGATGATAGAGGTCAAGGTTTTCATGCTCAATTTACGCTCACCTTCCCGGTATATTGGGCCACACTGATCGTTTTGCTTCCTCCGCTTCCGGAGACGATCACTGAGGCCCCTCCTCCTGCGATCGGTTCCCCGAGAGAATTGAAGGTGAAGGTGATGGTCGTCCCCACCGTCACTCCCGAAGGTAATCGGCCCGAAGGATCGAGGGAGTGGGAGGGGGTGAAGGTATAGAGGGCCGAGCCCGAAGTGAAATTGACGCTTTTCGAAACCCGATGGGCCATCGCAAATTCTTGGGCGTATCGGATATCGGAGGCCACCATTTGGGCTGCGCCTTCCAAGGAAGTCCTCGAAGGGGAATCGAAACCGAGGCGAGGGATGGCCACAGCGGCAAGGATGGCCAGGAGGAAAATGACGGCCACGGTCTCGATCAATGTCATTCCTCTTAAACCCATTAGGTTTACCCTCTGAACAACGAAGCCATGTTCCACCATGGAAGGAAAACAGCCAAAGCAAGAAAGAGGACCACCCCTCCCAAAACCAATGTAAGTAAAGGTTCGATATAGGTCGGAAGTTTTTTGAGGGCGTGGTCGACCTCCAGGTCATAATAATCGGTGACCCGCCCCAACATCTCATCCAGGGTTCCTGAAGATTCCCCTACGTTGACCATCTGAATCACCAGGGGGGTGAATTGTTTGGTCTCCTTTAAGGCTTCGGTAAGACTGCTTCCTTCGGTCACGCTTTGCTGAATTCGGTGGATCGATTGGGAAAGGATGACGTTATCCACCGTGGTCGCAGTGATTTCGAGGGCCTGCAGGATGGGGATGCCTGTCCGGTTTAACATGCCGAAGGTGTTTGTGAATCGGGAAAGACCGATCTTCAGAAAGATAGGGCCCAAGATGGGAATCCTGAGCTTTATTTTGTCCCAGAGGTATCGTCCCCGTTCGGTTCCGAGGGCGCGCTTCAACACCAGAAGGCCACCAAGGAGGACGCCTAATATGAGGTACCAGAAGGACTGGAAGAGATCGTTGACCCTTATCATGATCCGGGTGGGGAGGGGCAAGGGCATGTTAAACTGGGCGAAGGTAGCGGCGAACCGTGGAATGACAAAGGCGATCAAGATGGCGAAGGCGATCAAGACCGCAAGGATGACAATTTTGGGGTACCTCGTTGCTTCCTTGAGCCGGCGGCGGGTGTCCAGCTCCCGGTTGGCCAGTATGACAAAACGGTCCAGGGATTCTCCCAGACGCCCCGAAGTCTCGCCCGCCCGAATCATATTGACATAGATTTCTGAAAAGACACCCGGATGTTTGGCCATGGAGGCGAAGAGGGGATTTCCACTCTCCACATCTTTACAAACCTGGTCGAGGACGGCCCGGAGTTTCTTGTTTTCCGTCTGCTCTTTCAAGCTGGCAAGCCCGGTGAGAAGGGGTAATCCGGCTTTATAGAGGGTGGAAAGTTGCTGACTGAAGAGGACGAGGTCTTCCAAGCCCACTTTTTTAAACCGTTCGGTCAGGGCCGAAACCAAAGGGGGAGAGGAGTTTTTGACTTCGTCGATCGAAATCGGGAGATAGCCGAGGCCGTGGAGCTGTTCTCCAGCCGCCAAAAGGGTCGGGGCTTCCAGCCTTCCTTCCACCGCCTTGCCGTTGCGGTCCCGAACTTTATATTGAAAGATGGGCATCGACTCAATACCCTCCGAAGCCTGAACCGGTCTACCTCAGATAGCCTTTCACTTTTTTTATCAATTCGTCCATGTCGAAGGGTTTGGTGATGTATTCGTTGGCCCCTGTCTCCAGGCCCATCGCTTTGTCCTTTTCCTGGGTCTTGGCGGTCAACATGAGGATGGGGATGTGTTTGTAGCGTTCGTCAAATTTCAACAGCCGGCAGACTTTATAACCGTCGAGCTTGGGCAGCATGAGGTCGAGGAGGATCAAATCGGGGTTCTCTTTCCGAGCCAGGTTTAACCCGTCCTCCCCATTGTGTGCCACGAGCACCTCAAACCCTTCGAGTTCGAGAGAAAACCGCAACGTCTCCACCAGGTCCAATTCGTCGTCGACCACCAGAATCTTCTTTTGGCTCATGCGTCCCTCCTCAATCGTTCTCTGGCTTTTCTGAACAATTCATGTTTCGTGGAGGCCTCTTCGGGGAAGCTCGCCCATCCAAATTTGACCCTCAAAGGTCCATCCGGGCCCGAGAGGGGGTTTTTTCGCAGGTCTTCCTCCATCCGTTGCCGGATCGATTGAACCCCCTTCGAATCGGCTTCACACAGGGCGACCAAGGTGGCCTCTCCTTCCCTTCTCATGAGCATATCCGATTTTCGGCAGAGCGATTGTCTGATTCTATGTTCCAGCTCGACCAGGATGGCCTCCCCACCTTTTGGGCGCCGGTCGACAAATTCGATCAGCAAGAGGGAAAGGGGAAGATTCTTTTTTTGGGCGCGCCGGATTTCGGCCTCCAGAACGAACCGAAAATGGGGCTCCCGCCGGACTTCCTCGTAGATGGGCAGGGTAAAGGTGAAGGTGCTGCCCTTACCCACCTCGCTCTCCACCCAGATTTTTCCGCGATGGGCCTCCACCAACCCTTTGGTGATGGCCAGCCCCAAACCGGTCCCTCCGGATGAGCGGTGGAGGGACCCTTCCACCTGAAAGAACTTCTCAAACACGGCATGGAGATGTTCTGCGGGAATTCCGATCCCTGTGTCTCTGACGGAGATGGCAATTTTGGGAGTTCCCCGGCAATCTTTTTCTTCGGAGAACCATTTCGCGATGACCGAAATCTTTCCTCCTTCGGGGGTGAATTTAATGGCATTGCCGATCAGGTTGACCAGGATCTGTTCGATCTTTTCTCTGTCTCCGTAGACAGGGGGGAGGCCTTCGGAGACCTCCGTCTCCAGGCGAAGCGATTTCCCATCGGCCTGCGGTTTGATGGACAGGAGGGTGTGGTCTATCAGGGGCTTTAAATCGGTCCGTTCCAGTTTTAGCTCGATTTTCCCGGATTCGATCTTGGAGAGATTCAAAAGGTCGTTCAAGATGTTGGTAAGCCGGGTGATGTTTCGATCGGCCATCGAAAGAAACCTTGTCTGGTGTTCGTTGATCGGTCCTGTTTTTCCGGAGAGGATGAGCTGGATGGCATTCTTGATCGCGGCCAGGGGAGTCCTGAGTTCGTGGGAGGCGATCGAGACAAACTCCGATTTCATGGCGTCGATCTTTCTCAGTTCCTGATTGGCTTTTTCGAGCTGTTCGACATAATCCCTCATCCTCACAAAACGTTGCCTCTCCTCCAGGGCCTTTCTTAACCGGAGTAGCATTTCGTCTAAATTGAGGGGCTTGGTGAGGTAATCGCTGGCCCCCTGTTTCATCGCCTCGATTGCCGAGTCGATCGTGCCGTGGCCGGTCATCAGCACCGTGAGGGTCTCCGGCCTTAATCGGGAGATTTCGGTGATGAGCTGAAGGCCGTCGAGGACGGGCATTTTCAGGTCGGTCAACACGAGATCGAACTTCTCCTGGGCGATCTTTTTCAACGCTTCCTCTCCATTCTCTGCCAAGGAGACCCGAAAGCCTCCGAGTCGGGTGAGAGCTTTGAAGAGGAAGTCGCGGATCTCTTTCTCGTCGTCGACGACCAGAATCTTATCTTCCATTATTTCTTGTCCTCCCGGAAAAGCGTTTCTCTCCCGGAGAGCCACTCGTCCAGCGCCTGCTTTTGAAACCGCCAGCTACCCCCCACCTTCCGGCCAGGGATCTCTCCGTTTTTGGCAAGTCGATAGAGGGTCCGGACATGGACGCTTAAATATTCGGCCGCTTCTTTTGGGGTCAACACTTCTTTCGTTCGGGGTTCCGAAGATCGATTCATTTTGGGTCTCCCACTTCTCTGTCCAGTATCTCTCTCACTCTCTTTACCAGGGTTTCAGGGGAAAAGGGCTTCTGAAGGAGATCGACCCCCTCCCTCAGCACCCCGTGGCGGAGGATCGAATCCTCCGTGTAGCCGCTCATATAGAGCACTTTCAGGTTGGGCATGGAGGATTTGAGCACGTCGGCGATCTCCCGGCCGCTCATCCCGGGCATGACCACATCGGTGAGGAGGAGATCAAAGGTCATCTGGGGTTGATTTCGAATCACAGCCAAAGCCTCATTTCCATCCTTGGCGACCTCCACCCGATACCCCCGCTCCCGGAGGACCCGGGCGGCCAGCTCTCGGACCGCAGGCTCGTCCTCCACAAGAAGAACGGCCTCGGTTCCCCCTTTTACCCCGTTCGACCTCTCTTTTCGCCAGAGAGGGTCCTCCTCCTCTTCGACTCTGGGGAGGTAGATCTTAAACGTCGTGCCAAGGCCCAATTCACTGAAGACGGCGATGTGGCCACCGCTCTGCTTTACGATTCCATAGACTGTAGACAACCCCAACCCCGTGCCCTTCCCTTTCTCTTTGGTTGTGAAGAAGGGTTCGAAGATCCTTTCCTTGACCTCGGGCGACATCCCGACTCCATTGTCGCTGACGGTAAGTCTCACATAGGGGCCAGGCTTCATCTCGAGGCGGTTGCGGACCTCCTCTTCCGTTAGGTCCACATTGGAGGTTTCGATGATGAGCCTTCCCCCGTTCGGCATGGCATCCCTGGCGTTGACCGCCAGATTGAGGAGGACCTGCTCCATCTGCCCGGGATCGGTCTTGATCTTACCGAGATCCTCGGAAAGGTGATAATCCAGTTCAATGTCTTCTCCGAGAATTCGGTGGAGCATCTTGTTAAGGTCCTTGAGAAGGGTATTGAGATTGATCACCTTGAATTCGAGCATCTGGCGACGGCTGAAGGCCAGAAGCTGACGCGTCAGGGTGGAGGCACGCTCCGAAGCTTTCAGGATCTCCTCGAGGTTTCCATAGAGGAGATTGTCCCTGTCCAGATGCAAGCAGGAAAGCTCCGCATATCCTTTGATGACGGTGAGGAGATTGTTGAAGTCGTGCGCAATCCCGCCTGCCAGACGTCCAATGGCCTCCATCTTCTGTGCATGTCGGAGCTGTTCTTCGGTCTGGCGCAAAGCTTCCTCCGCCCGTTTCAGCTCGGTGATGTCCTCACAGGTCATAAGATGTTCGCCAGTATCCAAACGGACGATCATGAAGTTGACGATCTTTTGGGTCCCGTCTTGGCATTTAACGGAAAAGATGCGGGACCTTTTCTCTCCCGAGGCCAACCAACGCGAATCCTCCAGCCAGGTGGAGATAACCTGGCGTCGATAGTCAGGATCGGGATGGGCCTTTCTGAACCAGGTTCTTCCATCGGGAATATCCTGAGAATCGTATCCGAAAAGCTCCACGAATTTCGAATTGATATACCGGAATGTCCCTTCCTGACCGATCAGAACCATCCCGAAGGGAGCATTTTCCAAAAGGGATTTGAATCGTTCTCGTTCGGTCCTGAGGATCTCTTCGGCTCTTTTGCGGAGGGTAATGTCCTCGATAAAACCTTCCAGGAAAAGCATGGCCCCATCCTTTCCGAAGACAGCCCGGGCGCTATCCCGGATCCAGATCTTTGTCCCATCCTTTCGAAGGGCTTCATATTCGAGGCCAAGGACTTTTCCGGCCCCCTCTTTCAAGGCCTGGATGAAGATCTTCCGTTGATAGGGTTCGGCATAGAACTGTGCAGCGATGTCCTTAATCTCTTCGATCATCTCCTCAGGCGATTCATATCCGAAGATGCGGGCCATGGCGGGGTTGACCTCCAAGAAGCGCCCTTCGATCGAACTCCTGTAGATGCCCTCCACAGCATTTTCGAATAGGCTCCGATATCTCTTTTCGCTTTCTCTCAAAACCTCTTCTGCCCTTTTTCGCTCATCGATGTCCCTGGCCCAGACCTGAATTCCTGGCTCTTCCAAGTAACTGATCACTTTGGCGTTGATCTCTCCCCAAAAGGAGGTGCCATCTTTACGAAGGAATTTCACCTCGTAGGTGGAAGGGGGAGATTCCCCTCGCAATCGGGCCATCGCCCTTTCCCGGGTGAGACTCTGGTAGTCGGGATGATAAACCCTCCAGTGGTCGAGGCCGATCAACTCGCCTTCTTCATATCCCAGCATCTCGTAGAGCCGACGGTTTGCAAAGATAATCTTCATCCCCTTCTGGATCCAGATTCCATCGAAACTCTCCTCGACCAGAGTCCGGTAGCGCTCCTCGCTGGCCTTCAAGGCCTCTTCGGCCCGTCTGTGGCGAATCGCTGCCCCAAAAATCTCGGCCGCGTAGCGAAGGGCTTCTACCTCGGCCTTGGTCCAGGTCCGTTCCCTGCGACACTCGTCGAATCCGATGAACCCCCACCATCGCTCTCCTACAAATACCGGGACGACCAGGATGGATTGAATATCCTGGAGACCTAAAAACTCTCTCTCTTTTTCTGGAAATTCTTTCACATGGCCCTGAATCACCTCGCCTCGACCCAAGAGCTCTACCCAGCGTGAAAAGCCCATTTTCAGGAAGGAGAAGTTTTGAAGTTGGGGATTGTCGATCTGGGGTTCTATCCCCTCATCGACCCATTCATACCTTTGGCTCGTCAAGAGGTCACCCTCCGGCCCAAGATGATTCTCGAAAATATAGACCCGACTCACCTCGGAGGCCTTCCCCAGTCTCCTCAATACCTCCTCGATGCTCTGAAGCCATCCGGTCCCTCCTAAAAACGATTTTGAAGCAAAGCCCAAGGCCTCCAGGATGGCATCCTTCCGGCGGAGGGATACTTCATCTTCGATGGAAGAGGTGATATCACGGATATATTCGATCACCCCCCTGATCTGGTTCGTCGCAGGGTCGAGTAAAGGGAAGGTGTGGAGCTCCAGCCATGCCGTTATTTCGGCATTTTCCCCCACCTTTGGCACCACTGCGGTGGCTTTCTGGCCTGTTTGGAGGGTTTGGTGGGCGGGGCAGATCTCACACCGTTCGGCCCTTTTACAATAGACTTCGTAGCATTTTTTACCCACAAGGGGCATGGCATGGGCATACCAGCGTTCCACGGTGGGATTGACGCGAATGATCGTCAACTCCCGATCGAGGATGCTCAGACCATCCTGGATGGAGGCGAATATGTCCGAAAGGAGATGTTCTGTCTCAGGCTGGGGGAAACGTTCTTCTTTTTTGACCTTTTTGTTCCGAGACATCTTCTCGATTTTAGGAAAATGCAATTTCTATTCCTTTTTGGCCTAATTTTTCCTAAAAAGGGTGTAAGAAGACCTAACTATTCAAAATTAAGGCAATTTTTGAGGTTTTTTTCAAGGGGACTCTGGGGCAAGTCGGAATGGAAGATAATGGAAAAAGTGGATAAATTGTGATAGAATTGCCTAAGAAATGACAAATTTGGACATCAATGTCCTTTATCCTTCAGGGCCTTTAAAATCTTTTCAGGGGTAATTGGGAGATCCTTGATCCTGACGCCAATGGCGTCAAAAATGGCATTCGCAATGGCAGGCGCTGTGGGGACGAGCCCTGGTTCTCCAATCCCTTTCGCCCCAAAAGGGCCGGTGGGGTCGTCCGTTTCGATGACGACCGTTTCGATAGGAGGCATGTCAGCCGCCGTAAGTATCTTATAATCCCGGAAGTCGGGATTGAGGACTTTTCCTTCCTTTAGGACAAGTTGTTCCATGAGGGCGTATCCGATTCCCATGGCCGCCCCTCCATAGACCTGTCCCTCCAGTAACATTGGATTGATTGCCCTCCCGACGTCGTGGGCGGCGATATATTTGAGGATTTTCACCTGGCCGGTCTTTCGATCCACCTCCACCTCGACGCCATGGGTCCCGTAGGCATAGGTGACCGAAAGATTCCCCTTAAATTCTTTGTCCAGGTTTTCGTTGGGCGGATCGTAAAAATGTTCAGCCATCACCATCCTTCCAGCCGTGCTGTAGTGAGAGGCCCTGAGGATCTTCCCAAGAGGAGACTTTTTTTCGGGATCGACTTTGGAGTAGATCACCCGATCCCGGATATCGAGGTGTTCTGGGTTTTCTCCGAGGACCCGGGAGGCCACCTCGAGGATCTGCTCCTTCACTTTTTTTGCAGCGATCCGGGCGGAGTTGCCCGCCACATAAGTCGTCCGGCTGGCATGGGCCCCTACATCCCAAGGACAGATGTCCGTATCCGTATGGGTGATCACGACATCCTCGACTCGCACGCCCAGCTCTTCGGCAACGATCTGGGCGATCACCGTATCGGCCCCCTGTCCCATATCGGTGGCGCCGGTGATGACATTGACCGTTCCAAAGTCATCGACCTTGATGATCGTCCCGCAGCCGTCCGATTTATACACCCGGGCTCCGCCGCCAACGTGGATGAGGGAGGCCATCCCGACGCCCCTTCCGTTCCTCCTCCCCCTTTTCTGCCGCCAATCCAGTTTCTGTGCCACCGCATCGATACACTCGCCCAACCCACAGGTCAGGATGTGAAACCGCTGCGGAGTGACCTCGCCGGCCGTATTCGCATTTCTCATCCTGAAGTCGAGCGGGTCGATTCCCGCCATCTCCGCAAGGATGTCCATTTGAGACTCGATGGCAAAAGTCGCCTGGGGGTTTCCATATCCCCGGAAGGCCTGGCAATAGGTGTTGTTGGTATAGACGCATTTGGCCACATATCGAACATTGGGGACTTTGTAGAGGGAAGAGGTGGGCATCATCATGACCGAAGGGGTGGTGGCGCCCCAGGAGGTGTAGGCCCCGTTGTCAAGCACCATTCGGACATCCCTGAAGGTCAGCAAGCCCTCCTTGGTACAGCCCTGGGCGATGTCGATGATGGCGGGCTGTCTCGGAGAGGTGGCGAAGAACTCTTCTTCACGGGTGAAGACGATTTTGACGGGCTTTCGGGTCTTGTGGGCCAGGAGGATGGCGATATATTCATAGGCATAGGTGTCCAATTTGCTTCCGAAGGCCCCTCCTATTTTGGTCTTGATCACCCTTGCCCTTTTGCCTTCGAGCCCCATGGCGGCAAGGGCCTCGGTAAAGTCTCTCTGAGCTAAGGAGGGGATCTGCGTATTGCTGTAAAGGGTGAGGTTGTCCCTCGGATCGAAAAGGGCGATGCATCCACTTGTCCCCATACAGCAGTGGTTGACCCAGGTGAGTCTAAACCGATCCTCTGCAATGTATGCCGAATTCTTTCGCGCCTCCTCCACATCTCCGGCCACCAGTCTCCAGGGGAGGTTGAGGACGTTGGTCGGTTTCTTTTCCTTTCCGCCCAGGTGGTCTTCGTGGATCAGGGGAGCCCCTTCCTTCATCGCCTCTTCTGGATCGAAAACCGCCGGAAGAAGTTCATACTCGACCTTGATCCGTTCGATGGCCTCCGCAGCGATGTCGGGATCGGTGGCCGCCACTGCCGCCACTTCGTCGCGGCAGGAGCGAACCTTGTCCCGTTTGAGGGGCATATTGTCTTTATAAAACCCGAACTTGATCAAGGGGGTGTTATATCCGGTGAGGACCGCCTTGACCCCAGGCAGCCGCTCTGCCGCCGAGGTGTCGATGTGAAGGATCCTCGCATGAGGGTAGGGGCTGTAAAGGATTTTTCCCCAGAGCATGCCCGGGATTTTCAGGTCCTGAATATAGACGGCCTTTCCGGTGACCTTCTCTTCGGCATCGATCTTGGGAATTCGCTTTCCGACGGCAAAAAATTCCGACATGTAACCTCCTGTTATCCCAGCCGAAACTGGAAGCTCGAAATCGGAAACAAATTCAAATTTCGGACGACTAACTTTTCGAACCGTTTTCGAACTTTCTTAAAATAGATCCGAGGATAACCGTCGACCCCGAAGCTTCCCTTTCCAATTCCTTGCGTTCTTTTTTCGGACCCATCTCGTCACTAGTCCCCATAATTTTCAACTCATTCAACCGCTTTATCCTTTTTGACTGGCCGCCTGGATTGCCTGGATGATCTGGATGTATCCGGTGCACCGGCAGAGGTTACCCGATATGGCTAGGCGGATCTCCTCCTCAGTGGGATGGGGGATTTCGTCGAGGAGGGCCTTCGCCGATAGGATCATCCCTGGCGTGCAGAACCCACACTGAACCGCCCCGTTCTCTATGAAGGCCTTCTGAAGGGGATGGAGTTTTCCATCTACCTCCGCCAGCCCTTCGATGGTCATGATCCTGGTCCCCTCTGCCTCAAGGATCGGAAAGAGGCAGGAGTTGACCGCCTTTCCATTGACCAAAACCGTGCAGGCCCCACATTCTCCCATGCCGCATCCTTCCTTGGTACCGGTCAGGCCCAGATCGTCTCTGAGAACCTCCAGAAGGGTGCGGTGGGGCTCCACCTCAATCCCAACGGAATCTCCGTTCAATACAAAATGGACAGTCTGTTTCATGGTGGACCCGTCCTTTCTCATTCCAGAAATGGACGATTTCGTGGGGGAGTCGTGGCTCGACCTTTTGACATTTATGACCCTTCGATCGATTGGCGGATGGCTTTTTCGACGAGGACGCCGACCATCGCTTTTCGGTACTCTGCCGACCCCCGGATATCGGTTATGGGATGGCACTCCTGCCTCGCCTCTTCCGCTGCTCGTTCGATGAGGCGATCCTCCAAAGGGTTTCCCTCGAGGACCTTTTCGGCCTTCTTCGCCCGGATGGGAGTGGGGGCGACCGCCCCGAGGGCGATGCGAGCCCGTTCACAGATTCGGGTGGAGGGGTTGAGCGTCAATAGGACCGCCACATTGACGACGGCGAGATCGACGCTCCTTCTCCGCCCCAGTTTCAAATAGACCCCCCTGCTATGGGTTGGAGGGTAGGGGAGAAGGACCTCCTTGAGGACCTCCTTTTTGCCCAGTGCGGTTTCGCCAGGGCCAAGGAAGAAGGTTTCGAGGGGGAGGCATCTCTCCCCCTTTTCGCTGACCAGATGAACCTGAGCTTCATAGACGAGCAAGGCAGGGGCCGTCTCCGCAGAGGGCGAGGCGGTGCAGAGATTTCCTCCGAGGGTTCCGACATTGCGGACCTGAACAGAGCCGAGCTGACCCGAGGCCAAAGAGAGGATAGGGAAATACCTTCGGATCTCCTCGGACTGCTCGATCCTCCGGTGGGTGACCAGGGCGCCTATTTTAAATTCTCCGTTGGACTCCACATGATCGAGTCCAGGGATCCCCCTTAAAGAGATGAGGACATCGGGAGAGAGTTTCTTCTGGCGGATCATCACCAGGAGGTCTGTGGCCCCGGCGATCAATCTGGCCCGATCCCCGTATTGATCGAGCAGCCGGAAGACCTCCTCCAGGGTTCGGGGTTTGAGGTAGTCGAATCGGTTCATAACGCTCTCCTCGGGAATCTCTCTACTTGACCAACCCCGGCAGAAAGAGGGCAATTTGAGGAAAGAAGATCATCAAGGCCATGGTGACGACATAAGCAGGGATGAACCAAAATACGCCTCGGAAGACCGTCGAGAGGGGGATGTCCGGGGCCATGCCCGAAACCACATAGGCGCAGATCCCCACGGGTGGGGTGACCGCCCCCAGCGTGGTGACCACCGTCAGGATACAGCCGAACCAGACGGGATCGTATCCCAACTTCACCGCCATGGGGAAGAAGATCGGGATCGAGATCAGGAGGAAACCGAGGGCATCCATCACCATCCCCGCAATGGCATAAATGAGGAGGATGCAGGTCAAGATCATGTAGGGAGGAACCTGAAGGGTTGAAACGAAATCGACCGCCTGGAAGGGAAGTCGGCTGATGGTCAAGAATCGGCCGAAGATCACCGCTCCCCAGACGATGACGATGACCATGCAAGTGACCCTCAAGGCATCGGTCAGGGCAGAGAGGAATCCCCTCCAGGTCAGCTTCCTCCGGATGGTCCATGCGATCAACAGGGCGAAGAAGGTTCCCGCTGCCCCGGCTTCGGTCGGCGTATAGGCGCCTGAATAGAGTCCTCCCATCACCAAACCGAAGAGGATGACCATCTCGGCCATTCCGGGCGTGGCCTTGATCTTATCGAGGAGATTGACCTTCGGCCCTCCAGGTCCCCATTCCGGATGTCTCAGACAGATGAGGTAGACGGTCAGCACGAAGAGAAACGCCAAGAGAAGGCCCGGGAGCGTCGATCCCCAGAAGAGCTTTCCGATCGACTGGCCGGTCTGGATCCCGTAAACGATCAGCACCACGCTCGGAGGAATGACGACCCCAAGGGTCGAGCCGCAGGCGATGGCTCCCGAAGAGAGGGCCTTATGATATCGATACTTCTCCATCTCCGGCAGGGCCACAGTCGACATGGTGGCCGCCGTCGCATTGTTGGAACCGCAGATGGCCGAGAACCCTGCGCAGGCCATGATCGTGGCCATCGCCACCCCTCCCCGGGTGCGGCCGAACCACTTGTAGGCCGCCTCGTAGAGGTTCTTGTTGACCCCGGAATAGAAGCAGATCGTGCCCATCAGGATGAAAAGGGGGATGACGGTCAGGCCATAGGAGGAGAAGATCGACCAGGTCTCCGTCCCGAGGATGGAGAGGGCAGAATCGATCCCGGTCACATACCAGAGGCCGAGAAAACCGACCAGCGCCATGGCAAAGCCCACGGGCATCTGGAGGAGGATCATCAATCCGAGGAGGACGAGGATGCCGATCAGACCGACCATCTATCGATCTCCTTTTTGGGACCGAAGGGCGTTAAACACATCGGTCAGGAGGATAAAAGCCAGGACGAGGCAACAGAGGCCCACCACATAGACGAAAGGGAAATAGATGATTCTCAAGGTTTCAGAGGTCTCACCCCTTTTCCAGATGGCGGTCCCATAGGCCCCGGTCTGCCAGGCCACCAGGACGAAGAGGACAGAGCAGACGAGGGAGTTGAAAGCGTTCACCCATCGGAGGGTTTTTCTGGAATACCGCCGCGTCAGGATGTCCACGGCAATGTGGGCCCGGTTGATCTGGGCGTATCCGAGGGGCAGGGCGACCACAAGGGCTCCGAAGAACCCGACGAGCTCATAAGCCCCTTTGAAGGGGGAACCCACGATCCGCATGAACATGTTGAGGCAGGCGATCGCGGTCAGAAGGATGAGGGCGATGGCACCGAACAGGTTGAACCACCTGCTGAGATCTTCGCGGAATCTGTTCACTTCGATCCTCATGCTTTGCCCCGGTCATGGCGTGAATGGAGATCTTTGAGGAGGGCCCCTCGGAGAGAAGCCCTCCTGAGATCTCAATCCGGGAACTGTTTGCTATACTTCTCTTTCAGTTTCATCATGTCGTCATAGATGGCCTTGGCGGGAAGGCCCTTGGCCTCCACATCCTTGAGATGTTTATCAATCATGGGCCGCAGCATCGCCTCCCATCTCGAAATCTCTTTGGGCGACAGCCGGTACACCTGAACATTGTGGGTTTGTTCGGACCATTTCATCGCTTCCTTCACGTGGTTATCCACATACCGGCCGGTCCAGATCGCCTGATCCAGGCGGAGGTCGTCCATCACCTTCTTCACATCGGGCGGAAGGGCCTCCCATTTCTTCTGGTTCATCACCACGGCGAAGGAGACGACGAAGAGGTTGAGATTGGCCGTGACGTGTTTGCAATATTCGGCATATTTGAAATCCTTCAAGACCTCGAGGGAGGAGACGTTGCCTTTGATCACGCCCTTCTGGATCGCCTCAGGGACGTCGGATTGGGGCATGCCCACGGCGGAGGCCCCGAGGAGTTCGAGGATCTTGGCGCCCGTCCCAGAGGCCCTCAGCGGATAGCCCTTCAGGTCTTCCAGGCTGAGGATGGGCTTCATCGACATGATGTTGGCAGGTGGGCATGTGAACATGGTGAGGACTTTGAATTTCTCCAGCTCTTTCGGTTTATATTTCTCTGTCAGATCCCAGAGGGCAGCGCTGGCCACGGTGGCGTTGGGCCATCCGACAGGAAGGTCGACGAATTCAATCACGGGAAACATCCCGGGAAAGTAAGAGGTCGCCGTGTTGCCGATATCCGCGGTTCCAGCGGCCACCCCGTCGAACATGTTCTTGGCTCCCAAGAGGGTGCCGCCCGGGTAGGTATCGATCTTTACCTTTCCGGCCGTCCTCTTCTCCACCTCGGTCTTCCACCTCTCCATCTGGACGCAGGGGAAGGTCGGAGCGGGTGGAAAGTTAGCATAGCTGAGCTTGATCTGGGCATGGGCGGGCGCGATCCCTGCCCCTCCTCCCGAGACATAGGCCATCAGCATGGCAATCAGGACCCATAGAAAAATCCTTCTCATCTCCTCTTACCTCCTTTCTGAAGCGTACCATTTCTTAAACGTACCATTCGTTTGATCGGAAATTTCCCCTGTCTCCAACATCGATCAAAAAGGCTTCCACCACCCCCTTTCCCCTCACGGGCTTTCCGTTCATTGGTCCCGATGGTCAAAGACCCGTTTGCTCTTTCGTTCGGAACGGGGGAGGGATCCATAGTCGACCACCTCCACCTTTCCACTGACCAAGATCTGTTTTTTGATCTCTTCCTCGATGGTCCGCGCCAGATCGGGATCGCGATCTGGGCTTTCCCCTTGCCCCCTTTCGACCTTGATGGTCATGTAATCCTTCCCGTCCTCTTTCCGTTCGAGATGGATCTGATATTCGCTCCCCACCCCCTGGGTGTGGGAAAGGATATGGTCGATTTGTCCAGGATAGATGTTGACGGCCCTGAAGATGAACATGTCGTCGGATCGCCCCAAGAGTCGGTCGTGGAGGGGAAGGATGGAACCGCAGCTGCACCGTTTTGGAATCAACCGGGTGAGATCCCGGGTGCGGTATCGGATGAGGGGAGCCGCCTCTTTACGTAGGGTGGTGACGACCATCTCGCCGGTCTCGCCCGGGGCGACAGGCTGGAGGGTTTCTGGGTGGAGCAACTCCAGGAGGTAGTAATCGGCCCAGTAGTGGATCCCCTCGTGGCGCTCGCAGTCGATCCCGGTGCCCGGACCGTAGAGCTCGGTCAATCCGGTGATGTCGAAGACATGGTCCACGCCGAGGAGTTCCTTCATCCTCTGTCGCATGGCATCGCTGGAGCGTTCAGACCCCATGATGACCTTCTTCAGACCGATCTTTTCCCTGAGGCCTCTCTTCGCCACCTCCTCCCCCATGAGAAGGGCCATCGAAGCGGTGGCACAAAGGACGGTGGATTGAAAATCCTCGAGAAACTGACACTGCATATCGAGATTGCCAGGCCCGACGGGAATGGCCAAGGCGCCAAATCGCTCGCACCCGATCTGGAATCCCACCCCTGCAGTCCATACCCCATAGCCGACCGCAATCTGGACCCGATCTTTCGATGTCAGGCCCGCCATTTCGTAACACCTGGCAAACATGTTGGCCCAGTCCTGGATATCTTTCTGGGTATAACAGAGGACTTTCCTTTTGCCGGTGGTCCCGGAGGAGGCGTGAATCCTCACAATCTTTTCGAACGGGACGGACCTCAACGGGAAGGGGTATCCTTCCTGGAGGTCGTTGGCGGTCGTGAAGGGGAGCTTTGAAATGTCCTTTAGGGATTTGATATGCCGGGGCTTCACTCCTGCCTCGTCGAAACGCTTCCGATAAAATTCGGAGTGCTCATAGGCATGGTTGACCGTCCATTGAAGCCCTTCCAGCTGGAGTTTTTTTAGCTCCCTCTCGGTCCTGATCTGTGGCATGAAGCTCTTTCCCATCTCGCCCTCCGGATGTGGGGTTGTGCGTCCCTTCGCAAGGTTCCTTCAGAAGGGTTTTAAACCGCCTTCCTTTTTCAAACTCTCTCTCAATTTTTGGGTCTTCTCTTCATCGACCCTCAGGGAGTCAGGGTCGAGGACGACACCGTAGTCCTCCCTTGCCTTTTCTGGACTTACATATCCTTCGAGGACGTCCCTGGCCACGGCCTCAGGATCGCGTTCCAGGGGAGACCCAAATCCTCCGCCGCCAGCCGAATCAATGGTGACCACATCCCCCAGATGGAGCTGGGTTAGGCCGTAAGGATTCCCTGGGACGCCATTGATCAGAAACTGGGCTTTGGATCCCGGTTTCCCTCCGAAGAGGCCCAAGGGAGGATAGACGTGTCTCCCTGCCTGGATTCCGAGGTTGACCGGGGGTTGAGGCCCATGCTCATCCTCCGGTATTATAAAGACTTCCCGTTGGCCGAGCCCCCCTTTCATCTTTCCTGGCCCACCGGAATCGGTCAAAAGCTCCCGTCGTTCAACGATGAGGGGGGTGTCGCTCTCGATGATCTCGATCGGTGTGTTGGCCCCGTTGGCAGGAAAGATGAAGACATAATTTCCATCGGCAATGGCGCTGGCGCCCATTCCACCTCCCCGGATGATCACCGAATGCCAAGGCCTGCCATCCTTCCTCTTCCCGTAAAAGACGTTCATCTGGGCCGGGGTTCCTCCGCTGGCCGCAATGACCCGGTCAGGGGCGACCTCCGCAAGGGCCCGATAGATGATCTCGGTAAGAAAGTGGCCGATGACGAGGCGGGCGGCCACGGCCGCTGGGAATTTGCAGTTGACCACCGTCCCTTCCGGGGCGACCAGGGTGATCGGGCTGGCACAGCCATCGTTGTTGGGGATGTCCGGGCCGAACATGCTCTTAATGGCCATGAAGACATAAGCATAGGTGAAGTTGTAGACGACATTTCCACCCCAGTTCACCTGAGGGGAAGATCCGTTCAGGTCCACGAGGATGTCACTCCCCCTGACCTCCACGGCAGCCCGGATCACCACATCTTGCTCGCCCTTCATCTGCTCGATCCTCCCTTCGGCCCGATAGAGGCCGTCCGGGATCTTCGCAATCTCCTCTCTCATGCTCTTTTCGGTGCGGCTGATGATCTGGTCGGCGAGGTCGTCGAGACTGTCCAGATCATTCTCCCTGAGCATCTGGCAAATCTTCTCCGAACAGACATGGTTGGCCGCAATCTGAGAACGGATGTCGCCGATCACCTCCTCCGGCGTCCGGACGTTCCATCGGATCATTTCGAGCACAGAGGAGTTGAGGACGCCTCCCTCATAGAGTTTCACGAAGGGGATGAAGAGGCCCTCCTCGAAGACGTCATGATTGTCCGAGGAGACCCTTCCCCCGATGTCGGAATGGTGGAAGACACAGGCGGTGAAGGCGACCAGTCGATCTTTGTAAAAGACCGGGCTCATGACACAGACGTCGTTCAAGTGGCCTGCCAGGGCCCAGGGGTCGTTGGTGATGAAGATGTCCCCGGGTTTATAGTATTCGGGAGGATACTTTTTAACGAGGCCCTTGATGCCCAAGGCCATGGCGCCGGACTGTCCAGGGGTGGCAAAGGTCCCCTGGGCCAGCTCCCGACCCTTCGGGTCGGTGAACATGCAGGTATAATCGTGGGCATCCCTGAGGAGGCTGGAGAAGGCGGTGCGGGCAACGGCGCTGTCGGCTTCGTCCACGATGGAGATCAGTCTCCTCCAGAGGATCTCGAGGGTGATGGGGTCGAAGGTCTGTCCCATACGTTCTCCTTAGAAAAGAGGAATAACACGATACCTCCCAAATGTCACGAAGAAACGTCATCCGCCCGATCCACTCCTTAGATCAATCCATAAAAAACCGAACTCGTCCACCCTCACGGTGGCGTCTTCTCCGACGACCACGGTGGATTCCTTCTCCTCGATGATGGCTGGCCCGCGGAAGGTGGCCTTCGGAAAGAGCTGGTAGCGATCGTAGACCGTAAAGGGGATGAACGTCCTGGCCAGCTGGGAGTAAGCCAGGCGACTGCCCTTCGTCGCCTTTTCAAGGGATTTTCCTTCCGGGTTAAGCCTCTGGAATTGAATCAGTCGCTCGGGGAGGCTCGCCCTCACCTTGAAGTTGATGAACTCCACCTCCGAATCGGGGTAGGTCCTTCCGTAAAGTTTCTCGTAGACCTCGTCGAACCGGCGCCGGATCTCTTCTTTGGTCATGTTCGTGAAGGGTTCGTTTGGAATCGGGACAGGGGTCTCAGAACCCTGGCCCACAAAACGCATGTCGAGAGAGCGTTCACATCGGATCTCCGATTTGGAGGCCTGCTTCTGAAGGACCCTCATGGCCTCCTCTTCGAGCTGTCGGAAGATCCCCTCAATCTCCTTGAAATCGGCGGCCCCTAAGGCCACCTTATGACTTCTCAGCACATCATAGGCCCTGGGGGCAGTGAAAAACCCGAGGGCCGATCCCACCCCGGCATTGGGCGGAACGATGAGGCGGGGGGCCCCCAACTTTTTGGCGAGGCCATAGGCATGGACCGGCCCGGCTCCGCCAAAGGCTACGATGGTGACCAGACCTGGGTTCCCTCCCTTTTCGGCGATATGGGTCTTTGCCGCGGCCGCCATCGTCTCATTGATGAGGTCGTGGATGCCCCATACCGCTTGGATGTACGGGACCCCGAGGGGCCGGGCGACCTTCTCCTCGACCCCGATGCGGGCCGCCTCCTTGTCGAGTCTCATCTTGCCTCCGAGGAAGTAATTCTCGTCAAGGTATCCCAAGAGAAGGTCGGCATCCGTGACACAGGGTTCCGTGCCCCCGAGGCCATAGCAGATCGGCCCAGGATCGGCCCCTGAGCTTTCCGGACCCACCTGGAGCGTTCCCATCCGGCTCACCCTCGCGATGCTTCCCCCTCCGGCCCCGATCTCCATGAGATCGACCACAGGCACCTGGATGGTGAGGCCGCTTCCCTTCATGAACCTCTGGACCCGACCCACTTCGAAGGTGGGGACGATGCCCGCTTCTCCCTTCTGGATGAGGCAGGATTTTGCCGTGGTCCCGCCCATGTCGAAGCAGAACATCTCTTGGATATGGAACAGCTTTCCGTAATATTGTCCAGCGATGACCGCCGCGGTCGGGCCGGACTCGATGATCCGCACGGGGAATTCCGAGGCCGTTTCGACGGAGGTGACCCCTCCGCTGGAGAGCATGATGAAGAGTTTGCCTCGGAATCCGAGACCCTCCAGCCTTCCCGAGAGCTTGGAGAGGTATCTTCCAGTGAGGGGCTTGACGTAGGCATTGGTCACCGTGGTGCTCGTCCTCTCGAACTCCTTGATCTGGGGGAGGACCTTGAAGGAGATGGAGACCGAGACCTCCGGCGCTTCCTCCAGGATGATCTCCTCGAGCATCTTTTCGTGGACGGGATTTTCAAAGGAGTTGATCAGACAGACCGCGATCGACTCGACCTTTAACTTCAGAATCTTCCGAACGACCTCCCTGGCCTCCTGCGGATCCAAGGGCTTCAACACGCTGCCATCGCTGCGGATCCTCTCATCGACTTCGAAGCGAAGGTGGCGGGGGATGAGGGGCTTGGGAAACTCGGCAAAGATATCGTAGGGGGCATATCGTAATCCCCTCCCGATTTCGAGGACGTCGCGGAACCCTTTGGTGGTGATCAAGGCCGTCTTGGCCCCTTTTCTCTCGATGATTGCATTGATGACCAGGGTCGTGCCGTGGATGACCTCGTCGAGCCTTTCCACGAAGCGGGGAAGGTCTTTCTCAAGGCCCCGGATTCCCTCCTCCACGGCGTCGGAGGGGTCCTTAGGGGTGGTGAGGCATTTGTAGGTCCTGACCTCGCCGGTCTGGTCGTTCAGAAGAACGAAGTCTGTGAAGGTCCCCCCGATATCGCAGCCCAACCGGTAAATTTGGTCCGACATGAAATCCTCCGGCTATTCCACTTCGCCTCGTCGATCCCTCCTTCGAGAAAAGGATCGAACCCTCGACGACGGAGACGGATGAGGTTCATCGATGGACAAAGTTCGCATTGACCTTCGGCCCATTCTTGAGGAAGTTCTCGATCCCGATGGCCCTATCCTCGGTGTAGAAGCATTCGCCGAAGATCTTGGCCTCGATTTTGAGGCCTTCGCTTAACGTCGTCTTGGCACCTTCCAGGATCGCCTTTTGTAAAAGCTCGTCGATCTTCCGACTCAGGTGGCCGATATCGACTTCCGGAAGGGTCGGGGGGATCGGGATAGGCCCTTTCGGCATCGTGGGAGGGGTAACCTTTTTCGATAGAAGGTCGTTCACCCATCGAATTCCGGCCTCGATCAGGTCGCCATCGACTTCCTCCTGAATCAGGCCGATCTCCTTGGCCTGGGCTGACGAGATCGGATTGGCACTCCGGAGGATGGGCCAGGCCTTCTCCAGGCCGATCAGCCTTGGGAGCCTCTGGGTCCCTCCGGCTCCCGGAATGAAGCCGAGCCTCGGCTCAGGCTGGGCCACGAAGACCTTCTGCCCTTTTTTGGCAATCCGGACGGTGCAGGCCATGGCGATCTCGTTTCCACCGCCAAAGGCCAGCCCGTTCATGGCACAGACCACGGGCTTGCCGAGGTTCTCGATGAGGTCGAGGATGGCGTAATTCTTGAGACACGCCGCCTCCGCCTCCTCGGCCGTCTTTTGGGCGGCGAGCATGCCGATGTCGGCGCCGGAGACAAAGGCCCTCGTTCCAAAACCGGTGAGGATGGCCCCTTTGACGGCGGGATCTTTCTGAATCTCCTCGAACGTCTCCTTGAGCTGTTGGAAGACCGCCTCGTTGAGGGCATTGAGAACTTTTGGCCTCCGAATCTTAACGATGGCGACCCCCTCCTTGTCTTCTCTCAAAACGACGGGGATCTTCCAGGGCCCTCCTGTGGCGGCCTGTCGTTTCAGGATCTCATCGATCTTGAACCCGGGATTCTCTTTGGCATAGGCCTCCACCAATTGGAGGGACTTTTGGATCCCCAACTGGTTCATCAGGGTGAAGGGCGGGGTCATCACCAGACCCATCTCCACCCCGAGCTCGAGATCGCTGATGTTGGTGATGCCGCTTCCTACAATTTCGCAGGCCATCCCGATGTAGGCGCCGGTGACCCGGTCCACCACCGCCTGATAGGTCTCGGGAGAGTAGTCGACCTTCTCCCCTTTGGCAGCCACCTCCCAGGGTTTTCCGGACTTCACCTGGTCATCGAGGATCTTGGGGGATCGATACCAGGGCATGATCGTCGAGGTCATGCCATTGAGGCCATGTTGGGTGAGGGGATTTCCTCCGGCCAAATTGTGGGCGGTGAAGGGGCCAACCCCCATGCCCAGGGCCTGTTGGACGATGGCGTCGGCCTGTTTGACCGTCGCAAGGCCTTTTTCAACCGTGAGGGCGGCGGCGAGAAAGACCCCTTCGAAGATCGGGTTCAGGGCGAAGCCGTAACGGGGCTTCACATGGATGGGGGCCTTTCCGATGAACTCGTAAAACTTCATCAGAAACTCCACCAGGCCGGGGTCGGTCTCTTTGGCCGGGATGATTTCGAGGGCGATGTTCCGATCGGCGGGGAAGAAGTAGTGGATCGCCAGACACCGGGCTCTGTCCTTCACCTTGGAGAAGATATCGTCAGGGACGATATGGGAGGTGTTGGTGGCGAGGATGGCAGTCTTTGGGCAGACCTCCTCGCAGCGGCTGAAGATCTTCTCTTTGACCTCGATGCTCTCGAAGGCGGCCTCGATGACGAGGTCGGCATCGCCAAGCATCGAATAGTCGGTGGTGAAGATCAGGTTCTTGAAAATGGACTCCGCTACCTCCTTCTTATAAATCCCCTTCTCGGCGGCCTTGGCCATCTTCGACTCGGCCTTCTTTGACCCCGATTCCAGGGCAGAGGAAACGATATCGACGACGACCACCGGCACCCCGTAGGAATAGAGGTTTTGGCTGAAGTGGAGCGCGATGTCGGGGCCAATGTTTCCCGATCCGATCACCCCCACTTTACGAATCGTTCGACCAAACATCGTCCATGGCATAACGTCCCTCCTTAGATTCGAAAATCGAGCGTGAGATTCAGGACTTCCTTCTCAAAAGATGCTCGGCTCTTTGAACTCTCCGTAGACCTCTTTAAAGACCCTTGTCATCTCTCCCACGGTCGCATAGGCCTTGCAACACTCGAGGAGATAGGGCATGACGTTTCTCTCCGCCCTGGCGGCGCTTTCGAGGTCTTTCAAAAGTTGGGCGACCTTTCGATTGTCTCTCTCGCGCCTCACCGCCTGGGTTCGTCGGATCTGCTCTTCGGCCGACTCCCATCGATATTCATGGAGCTCGACCTCCATCTCCTCCCCTTCGGTATATTTGTTCACCCCGACCAGGATCAATTCCCCTCTCTGGATGCCCTTTTCGTATTCATAGGCCTGTCGGGCCACCTCCCGTTGCACATAACCCGTCTCGACCGCCTGGATCATCCCGCCGATCTCCTCCACCCGTCTCATCTCTTCAAGGATCTTCTCCTCCATCTGCTTGGTGAGGGTCTCGATGAAATAGGAGCCGGCAAGGGGGTCGACGGTATCGCGAAGTCCTGTCTCCTCCATCAAGATCTGGAAGGTCCTGAGGGAGAGGAGGGCTGCCCTCGGGGTCGGGATGGTATAGGCCTCGTCGAAGGAGCAGAGGGCCGTGGTCTGGGCCCCTCCCAGGGCAGCGGCCAGGGCATAATACGCCCCCCGGATGATGTTATTCTCCGGCTGAGCCTTTGTCATCCCATAGCCGCCTCCGCCGAAGAGCCCACGGAGATAGAGCGAACGAGGATCTTTGGCCCCGTAGCGCTCTTTCAGGTTTTTGGCCCAGAGCTTGCGGGCGGCCCTGAATTTGGCCACCTGTTCCCAGAGGTTTCCAAAGACGTTGAAATTGAAGGTGAAACCCCGAACGAAATCGTCCACCTGGTAACCCCTTCGGAGGACCTCGTCGATGTAGGTGTTGGCGATTTCGAAGGCGTAGGCGATTTCCTGGGCCGGGGTGCACCCGGATTCCCGGATATGGTAACCACAGACGCTGACCGGGTTCGTCCGGGGGAGTTCCTTCATGGAATATTCGATCGTGTCACCGATGAGCCTCACCGCAGGCCTGACCGGGAAGATCCACGCCCCCCGTCCGATCATCTCCTTTAGGATGTCGTTTTGAGGGGTGGCGCTCACCCGGTCTTTCTTGAATCCATACCTCTCTGCTGTGGCCTGAAACATGGCCAGCATGATACTGGCCACGGCGTTGATGGTCAGGCCGACCCCGATCCGGTCGAGGGGGATGTCTTTAAAGGCGATCTCGAAGTCTCTCAAGGTATCAACCGCCATGCCCACCCGTCCCACCTCCCCTTCTGCCAGGGGATCGTCGGAGTCGAGCCCCATCTGCGTGGGAAGGTCGAAGGCGACATTGAGGCCGGTCTGTCCGTGGGAAATTAAAAATTTGAAGCGTTCATTCGTCTCCTCGGGGGTGCCGAAGCCCGTATATTGCCGGGTGGTCCATTCCCTGCTCCGGTATCCCTGCGGATGGATCCCCCTGGTGAAGGGATAGACGCCGGGAAGGGCGAGATCTTTTTCGGGGTCGAACCCGACCTCCTCGAGGTCCTTCTGGGTGTAAACCGGCTTCACATGAATCCCGGATTGGAGGATCACATCGAGGATCTCGTCCTTTTCGTTCTTGATATATCTGGCCACGCCCATGTTATGCCCCCATGTGACTCAAGGTCTCGGTTTGACGTTCTCGTTGATCCAGCGAATCGCCTCTTCGAAAGGGGTCCCCCCAGGGAAGATCCCTTTGATGCCCATCTTTTGAAGGAGAGGGATATCCCTTTTGGGAATGACCCCTCCGACCACAACGGTTTTGTCCTCCAGACCTTTCTCTTTCATCTTTTTCATCAGCTTTTCACAGATGGGCAGATGTGCCCCGGACATGATCGACAGGCCGACCACGTCCACGTCCTCCTGCAAGGCGGTCTGAACGATCTGGTCGATCGTTTGGTGAAGGCCGGTGTAAATGACCTCCATGCCGGCATCCCGGAGGGCCTGGGCAACCACCTTGGCTCCCCGATCATGTCCGTCCAATCCTGGTTTGGCGACCAAAATGCGAAGCTTTCTCTCCATCTCTCTCCTCGATGATCAGGAAGGTGGGCTTAAGGGATAAGCCTCCCTTCCCGGATCTCCTTCAGGATAATCTCCCTCCCTCGTTCCAGATGGGCCCGGACAAGGCTCTCCACGAGGCGAGGCTCTTTCTTTTTCATGGCGTCGAGCATCTGCCGATGGTCCGAAACCGAACTCTTGAACCCATTGCGGGTATGGAGCAGGGCCGATCGATAACGGAAGAAATAGTCTCGATACCCATGGATCATCTCGATCAATTTCCTGCTTTTGCAGGACCGATAGAGGAGGTCGTGAAATTCGGTGAAGAGACGAACCGCCTTCTTATCGTCCCCCTCCTTAAAGGCCGTCTCCGATTCGGTTATCTTTTTTTCGAGGGCGGAGAGGTCATCGGGGGTCATGTGTATCGTGGCGAGGTAGGCGGCATAGCTCTCCAGGGCGATGCGGATGCCGAAGATCTCCTCGACGTCCTCCTTTGTGAACTCGCGGACGGCGAATCCTCCTCTGGGAAGGCGCCTGATCAGATCGTCCTGCTCCAGCTTATGGAAGGCCTCCCGGACGGGCGTGCGGCTGATCCCCATTTGCCTGGCCAGGGCCTCCTCGACAAGCCTCTGGTTGCCCTTCAATTTCCCGTGGAGGATCGACCTTTTTAAGGCCTCGTAGACGACTTCACGAAGGGGTTTCCGCTTTTGGAGGTTGAGGCCGCCGAGCAAATTTTCCAAAGGGAAGACCTCCGGGCTACCTACCTGTATACTGTATCCAATTCTGCCCCCCTTTATACGTCAATGGGGGAAGGTTGTCAAGGTTGAATTGGCGAGCAGTGGACTTTCCACCACCGGTAGGTCAGGGAGGGTGGTTTTAGGCGGCGTTTCAGGATATGGCCGGCCAGGTCGATCGCCCGACTGGCCAGGTTGAGGATGGCCGTGTCGCTCGTGGCCACTACCCCCGGAAAGGCGTTCAGGATGTTCTCTGGAACCTTCACGGCGTGGGCCTCACCCGAGATTCCCTCCCGTTTCAAACGGGCTTCGATCCTCCGAGCCAGCTCGCCGCTCTTCGAGATGGGCGCATCGAACAGGAAGAGGGTGTTTCCGGGTTCGGCCTTTTTCAGAAGGTCGAAGATCAGGGAGAGGGCCTCGTCGGTCTGGGTTGACGCCTTGTAGTTTTTGGAAAGGCCCGAGATGTCCCGGACGAAACCATCATCGCCGAGGACGAGGGGACGCCCGCGGAGCCCCGCTTCGAGGGTGATGAGGACATTATGGCCATCTATGGCCAGATCCTTCCCCCGGAGATATGAGAGAGAGACCTGTTTGGCCCTTCTCCATTTCGATTCACTCTTCGAAAAGATCGCCCGGTGAAGGAGATGGCGTTGAGCGAAGGTGAGTTGGTAGCGGTTTCCTACCAGTTCTAGAGACGGTTTTCTCGGAAACCCCCGGTTGAGGAGGTAACGAAAGTCTCTGGCGGCCTCCAAGAGAGACTCGATGTCGTGTGGAAGGAGGTTCCTCTTTCTCATTTCCCCCTGTTTGGGTTTACTTGGTTGAGGGGAGGGGTATGTGTTAATAATAGACCCTTCGAGAAGGAGAAGCAATGGGGATCGCAAAAAAATTATTGGATCGATTCGGTCCCGAGAGGTTTATCTGCGACCCCTTGAGATTGGAGCCCTATTCGAGGGATTTTAGCCTTTCGCCTCCTCAAAGGCCGGAAGGGGTGGTCAAGGTGAAGACCGCCGAAGAGGTTCGATTTGTCCTCGGGGTTGCACGAGACTATTCGGTTCCGATCGTTCCCTCCAGCTCGAGGGTCCATTTTTATGGCCTCACGATACCACAAAAGGGGGGGCTTGTCCTCGACCTATCGGAGATGGACAGGATTCTGGAGATCGACGAGTCGAACCGAAGGGTCAGGATCGAAGCGGGTGTATCGTGGGGGAAACTCTGTCCGGCTTTGAGGGAGAAGGGATTAAGGGTGATGATGCCACTCTTCCCCCATCCCTTAAGGTCGGTGATCACCGACCTCTTGGAAAGGGAGCCGCTTGTGAACACGGTCTACGAGTACGGGGAGCCCCTTCAAGGGATGGAGGTGGTCTGGCCCAACGGCGAGATCTTCCGGACAGGTTCGGCCAGCACGCCAGGGTATCCTGATTCGATCGCAGGAGGGGTCAACCCGACCGGCCCCGGAATAGATTTCTACCGGCTTTTACAGGGCGCCCAGGGAACCCTGGCCGTGGTGACCTGGGCCAGTCTCAAGATCGAAACCCTTCCGAAGATCGATAAACTTTTCTTCGTACCCCTTTCGAACCTCTCACAAGGGTTGGCCTTTCTCTCAACAATCCTGAGGCTTCGGGTGGGGCAGGAGTGTTTTCTGCTCAACCGGAGAGTCCTCTCTTTAATCCTCAACAGGGGGGGAGGAGGGGCCGACGGGGAACTGCCGACCCATGCCATCTTCATCGTCCTCAGCGGCCTTCAACGACGTCCTGAATTGAAGATCGCCTACGAGGAGGCCCTCTTGAGAGAGGCCCTCAAAAATTGGTTTCCCGAAGAGAGGGTCCTTGAGGAGATTCCTCATGGCCCTCCACCCGGGGAGTTTGTGAAAGGCCTCCGAAGCCCTTGGCCCGATCCGGAAACGTATTGGAAGCACCGGTGGAAGAAAGGCTGTCAAAGCCTCTTCTTCCTCACCAAGCCCTCCCGGGTCGAACGGTTCGCGGAGATCGTCAAGGATATGGCGAACTCCTTTGGATACGAGGGGGAAGACATCGGCCTCTACCTTCAGCCCATCGAACACAACCGGGCCTGCCATCTGGAGTTCCATTTCTACTACGATCCTGAGGACGGATCCGAAAGGGAACGAATCCAAATACTCTTCCGGGAAGGGGTACGACGTTGTTTGGCAGAGGGGGCTTTCTTCACCCGGCCGTATGGAGAGGCCTCAACGCTCGTCTTCGAAAGGGCGTCGGCATATGCGAGGGCGCTCAAAAAGGTAAAGGCCGTCTTCGACCCACTTCAACTGATGAATCCTGGTAGGCTCTGTTTTTAGAGGATAAAGTGGCTGAAAGGATCGAACTCGACATCAACCGGATCGAAAATTTCCTCTACGAACTGAAGGGATGCGTCCGGTGCAAGGGGTGCCTCTGGGTCGATCATATCTATATGCCAGGGGTCCGGTTCTCCACGAGGTGTCCCAGCGCCGCCCACTTCCTCTACGACGCCTTTGGCGCTTATGGAAAGATGAGGATAGGGCTGGGTTATGTAGAAAGGCGACTCCCTCCCTCCGAGACGCTTCGCCATCTCTTCTACGCCTGTCCCCTCTGTGGCGCCTGCGATGTGGGATGCAAAAGGAACCTCGACCTCGAGATCGGTCTCGCCCTGGAGGCGATTCGGGTGAAGCTGGTCAAGGATGGCCTGGGTCCCATGCCGGTCCATCGGGAGATCGCCCATCAGATCGAAAAACAGGGGAATCTCTTCGGGCTTCCTTACGAAGGGAGAAAGGGATGGCTCTCCCGTGCCATCCGTCTGACCGAAGGAGCGAAGGTCCTCTATTTTGTCGGGTGTTATGGTTCCTATTATCATTCTGAAATCCCGCAGGCCACGGTGAAGATCTTGGAGGCCTCCGGGGTCCCTTTTCAGCTCATGGAAGATGAGAGGTGCTGCGGAAATCTCCTCTTCTCGGTCGGGATGATTGAAGAGGCCAAAAGAGAAGCCGAGCTTAACCTCCAGAGCATCAGAAAGTCCGGAGCCACCACGCTTTTGACAACCTGCGCCGAGTGTTACCGGATGTGGAAGGTCGACTACCCCAAAATCTTCGGCCTCTCCACCCATGAACTGGGTTTCGAAGTGAAACATCTGGCCGAGTTTGTTTACGAGGGGATAATAGAGGGGAGGATAAGTTTCAGCCATCGTTTGGAGAAGAGGGTTGCTTATCACGACTCGTGCAGCCTTAGCCGGCTGAGCGAACCCTGGACGAGATGGTCGGGAGAACGGAGGCGATGGGGTGTGCTCGATCCCCCATTGGTTAGGAGGCGCGGGACTTTCGGGGTCTATCATCCCCCCAGGGAAATTTTGGATCGGATTCCGGGAATACACTTGATGGAGTTCCACAGGAATAGAGAGAATAGTTTCTGTTGCGGGGCAGGCAGGGGGACCTTGGAGGCCTTTCCCGATTTTGCCCTTTGGTCTGCGGGCCAGAGAATAGAAGAGGCCTTCGACCTTGGGGCCGAAGCCATCGTTTCGGCCTGCCCTCGCTGCAAGAGAAATTTTCTAAACGCGGCGAAGGAGAAAAAGGGAGAATTACAGCTCCTCGACCTTTCGGAGGTCATTTCCTCAGCGATGGGAGGAGGACCCATGGGGGTTCGAGCCGCGAGGTGTCGAAAGATGATACCGAAAGAGGCTTCAAAGGAATTGGAATCGATCGTGGGGAGGGAATATTTTACGATGGATCCGGTGCTCTGCGAGGGATACCGGGCAGGCCCCCGGGGATATGAATGCGGGCTTGGCTATGAGAAGGTGATGGCCCGGGTTCCAGCGGCGGTCGTCCTTCCGGCGGAGACCCCCGAGGTCCAGGCAATCGTCCAGACGTGTTATCGATTTCAGATCCCCTATGTCCCTTACAGCACCGGTTTCTATGGTGCCAAATCGGCACCCCACGTGGAGGGAGCCCTCCTTATCGATCTCAAGAGGATGGCCCATTTCGAGATCGACGAGGACCACCTTATGGCCGTGGTAGGGCCCGGGATCGTCTATTCCCAGCTTCAGGCCGAGGCCCTCAGGAGGGGGATGTACGTCCTGGTAGGAGGTGGAGGGGGGCAGGTTTCGGTCATCGCCAACATGATCAATGACGGGACCTCTCCCCATAGCTACCGCTTTGGCCTTGCCCAGCGAAGGATCCTCGGGACGGAGCTCGTCCTTCCCGATGGAGAGGTCCTCCGCTTAGGGTCTCTGAGCACGGAGGAGGACCCCTTTTGGGGAGAGGGTCCGGGCCCCGATCTTCGCGGGCTGTTGAGGGGAGGGACGGGCTGGAGAGGGTCCTTCGGAATCGTCACGAAGATGGCCCTGAAGCTGATGCCCTTCCAACCCGAACCCCTTCGACCCGAAGGGATTTCGCCCCACACCGCCTTGAGGCTTCCGCAGGAGAGGGTGAAATGGGTCAATATCCGGATGCCAGACCGGGAGTCGCTGGTAAAGGCCGTCTACGAGATCGGAAAGGCCGAGATCGGGGCGGCCGTGATGAGGGTTCCGCTTTTCTGGAGGACCGTGGCGAGGTCAGAAAGCAAGGAGGAGTTCTGGAAACGGTGGTCCGAGGAGAGCGAGGAAAGCATCGAGAAGTTCCATCTCCTGAGGGTTCTCCTCATCGGATATGGATCTGAAGAGCAGATGGCCTATGAAGAAAAGGTGCTTTACGATATTGTTAACGAGCTCGGAGGGGAAATCCGGAGGACGAAACCCACCGACGAGTCATGGTTCAAGAATGCGGACTCGGCCGGGATGTGGCTCATGTGCGGAGGGTACCTTTCGGTCGAATATAGTTCCGATACTCTAAACCATGCGATCTTACAGGGAGAGGCCATGGCCGATTTGAAACAGGGCTACACGCCTCCCCTGATGCCCGACTACGGGGAGAGGGGATGGTTTCAAAGCATCGAGATGGGGCATCTGGGTTATTCGGAGTATCTGATCTATTGGGACCCCGAGGAGGTTTTGGAGGCGGCAGACCGGTTTTTCTTGAAGAGCCTTGAGGAAAACATTCGAAATCGATTCTATACCGCGATGCTCGGTCCCAATCAGCCCCTCTCTCTCACCGGCCCGGCGTATGGTCCCAACTATCATCGTTGGCTCCTTGCCATCAAGAGCCAGTTCGATCCTCAATGGCTCTGTCATCCGCCCCACCCCCTGGCCCACGATCGATTCCTTGAAAGAAGGGGGTGGGCGAGGCCGAAAGAAAGTTCAGAGGGTTCCCCGACCGGTGAAGAAAGGGGGCGGGAGGGCGAGGTCGACCAGAGGTTGACAGGGAAGAGCGAAAGGGGATAAATTGGAAGTAAAGTTTCCGAGGAGGGTTCCTATGGCCGCCGAAGAGATCAAAGTCTATACGACGCCCACCTGACCCTATTGCAAGATGGCGAAGGAGTTCCTTTCGCAGAAGGGCTATGCCTTTACCGAGTACGACGTGACCAAAGATCGGGCCGCCCTCGATGAGATGGTGAGGATCTCGGGGGCCCGGAGCGTCCCGGTCATCGCCGCCTGCAACGAAGTGATGATCGGCTTTGATAAGGCCCGCCTCGAGCAGATGCTGAGCTGCCTGAAACAGAGGACAGAGATTTAAAATCTTGGGGCAAGAAATTCGGATTCCGAAGCTTTATTGAAATCCGGACCTCGAGGGAAGCCCTCTTTCTCAAAAAGGGAGGGAGGAGGTTCGGAAGGGCCCATCGGTTCGGATTTCGAACTGCCGATTTCGGATTTATGAATTTTGAAGCCTCCGTCTCAAAAACTGCCCGGTGTAAGATCGAGGCGAGGCCATGATCGCCTGAAGGTCTCCCTCGGCGACGATCCGGCCGCCTTCCTCCCCGCCTTCGGGTCCGAGGTCGATGATGTAATCGGCCCGGCGAATCAGGTCGAGGTTATGTTCGATGATCAGGAGGCTGTGGCCCTGGTCGAGAAGCTCCTCTGCGGCGTTCAGGAAGACCTCGATATCGGCCAGGTGGAGGCCGGTGGTGGGTTCGTCGAAGATGAAGAGGTTCCTCCCTTTCGCACCCTCCCCGAGATGGAGGGCCAGCTTGAGCCGCTGAGATTCTCCTCCGCTCAGGGTATTGGTCGGCTGTCCCAGGGTGAGATAGCCCAGGCCGACCTTCTTTAAGAATTCCAGTTTTGAGACGATTTTAGGGTGATTCTGGAAGAAGGAGAGGGCCTCCTCCACGGTCAGGTCCAGGACCTCGGAGATGTTCTTGTCTTGGTACCGGACCTCCAGGATCTCGGCGCGAAATCTCTTTCCCTCGCAGGCCTCGCAGGTGATGATCACGTCCTCAAGGAATTGCATCTCCAAAACCTGGATGCCCGCGCCTTGGCAGGCTTCGCATCTCCCTCCGGCCGTATTGAACGAGAAGTGGCGGGGCAGAAAACCGTACCGCTTCGCCTCCCGGGTTCTGGCAAAGAGGTCCCGGATGTCGCTGAAGACCTTGATATAAGTGGCTGCATTCGACCGGAGGCTTTTCCCGATGGGGGATTGATCCACCAGGATGAGGTCATCGATCTTCTCCAAGCCCTCGATCGAATCGAAGGAACCCCTCTCGAGGCCCGCCTCTCCATTCCGTTTCCATTTGAACCCCGCATAGAGGATGTGGTGAACCAGGGTCGTTTTTCCGGCGCCCGAGACGCCGGTGACGCAGGCCATGACATTGAGGGGGATCCGGACGTCCACCCCTTTGAGATTATGGTGCCGGGCGTTTCGGATCAGAATCCAACCCGATGGGTTCCGGTGGGGCTTGAACATTCCCGAGCAGAGCCCATCTCTCAGGTATCGGGCAGTGAGGGAATCCTCTCTATTCAGAAGGGCTGAGACCTCCCCCTCGAAGACGACGTTTCCGCCATCCTTCCCTGCACCGGGGCCGAGATCGATGATGTGATCGGCAGACCGGATGACCTCGGGATCATGCTCGACCACGACGATCGTATTCCCCCTCGCCTTGAGATGGCCCAGGGCCTTGAGCAGACGGTGGGTATCCCTCGCATGGAGACCGATGCTCGGCTCGTCAAGGACGTAGAGCGTATCGGTGAGGCCCGATCCCAAGGCCCTCGCCAGGGTGATCCGTTGATACTCGCCGTTCGAAAGGGTTCGGGTCTGCCGGGAAAGGGTGAGATAATCCAGTCCCACATCGAGCATGAACCGGATCCGGTCCCGAATCTCCTTGAGGAGCCTTCCGGCGATCTTCCTCTGAAATTCCCCCAGGGAGAGGCCCTCGAAAAACGCGTAAAGGTCGGAGACGGGCATGTCCGAAAGCTGGGCGATGTTCTTTCCGGCCACCCGGACATAGAGGGCCTCTTCTTTGAGACGGGTGTTTTGGCAGGTGGGACAGGGCGTATAATCTCGATATCTGCTGAGAAAGACGCGGTAATGGACCTTGTAGCGTTTGCCCTCCATCCATTCGAAGAACCCCTTGAGGCCGATGAATTCTTCTTTCCCCTGGAGGAGGACCTCCTTCTGTTCGGGGGAGAGCTCCTGGAAGGGCCTATCGAGGGGGATTCGAAAACGACGGCAGGCCTTGAAAAGGTAGTCATAAAGGTCTTCGTAAGCAGGCGTGTTCCAGGGGGCGAAGGGCCTCTCCTTGAGGCTCTTTTTAGGATCGGGGATCACCTTCTGCCAGTCGATCCCGATCACCCTGCCGAATCCCTGACAGGTGGGGCAGGCTCCCAGGGGGCTGTTAAAGGAGAAGAGGAGGGGTTCGGGTTCGGCAAATTCTCTCCCACAGAGATTGCAGGAAAAGCTACGGTTGAATCCCATTTTCCGGCCGTCTTCGGTGATCACCTCAATCCTTCCCCCTCCCAAAGCGAAGCCGCTCTGGACGGCCTCGTTGAGCCTGGAACGGTTCTTCTCTTCGGTGGAGATCCTGTCGATGATCAGATGAAGGGTCTGACCTTTCTTGAAATGGGAGGGGGGGAGATCGGTCAGGTTGAGGATTTCTCCCTCTTGGTAGATCCGGTAATATCCATTCTGGATCAGTTCGTTGAGCTTTGTTTCGGCCTTCTCTTTTGGCAACGGGACAGGAGAGGTGAGGATCACCTTCTGGCCTGGATAACGGGTTAAGATCGTCTCCGTCGCACTTTCCACGGTATCTCCCGAGACCTTGACCTCACAGGCTGGGCAGAAGACCTCGCCGATTTTGGCGAAGAGGAGCCGAAGATAGTCGTAGATTTCAGAGGCGGTGCCCACGGTAGAGCGGGCGTTCTTTACCGTGTTCTTCTGTTCGATGGCGATCGCAGGAGGGATGCCTCGTATGGCCTCCACATCGGGCCGGTCCATCTTCTCGAGGAACTGTCGGGCGTAGGTCGAGAGGGACTCGATGTAACGCCTCTGCCCCTCGGCAAAGAGGGTATCGAAGGCGAGGGTGGACTTGCCTGAGCCTGAAACCCCCGTGATGACGGTCGTCTTCCCCCTCGGAATCCGACAGGAGATATTCTTCAGGTTGTGGGATTTGGCACCGATGATTTCGATGAATTTCTCCATCGATCCAATTATAAAATATCCCGACCGGGCTTGAAACTTCCTCTCCTCCACGGTCCCTTGTTTCGCATCCCTCCATGTTTTAGAAATATCCATCCGAGGAGAGAATCGCCCTTGGACGGAAGATGAACCTGGCCATCGAAGCCAAAGGAATCACCAAATCCTTTCGCGTGGGTTGGTGGAAGAGGAGAGAGAAAGAGGTCCTCAAAGGGATCGATCTCGAGGTCCATCCGGGAGAGATCTTCGGAATCTTGGGGCCCAACGGAGCAGGGAAGACGACCCTCCTTTCGATCCTCTCGGCCCTCCTGCTGCCCGACCAAGGGGAGGTCCGCCTCTTCGGGATCGACCTTCTCCAGAACGGAGATCGGGTCCGGGGGATGATCAATCTCTCCAGCGGAAATGCCAATTTTGTCTGGAGCCTCTCGGTGGAAGAAAACCTCCGGTTTTATGGGATGCTCTACGGTCTTTCGAGGAGGGAGAGGGAGGAGAAGATCGACCAGTTGATCGACCTCTTCGATCTTCAGGAACACCGCAGGGTTCCCTTCGATCGCCTCTCCACGGGCATGAAGCAGAGGCTCTCCCTTGCCAAATCCCTGCTCAACAATCCTTCCCTGCTCTTCCTTGATGAACCCACGGTCGGTCTGGACCCCAGTGTCTCGGGCAGGATTCGGGATCAGATCCGGAACATTCAGAAGGGGAATGGGATGACCATCCTCCTGACCACCCACAACATGAGAGAGGCGGAATTCCTCTGCCACCGGATTGCCTTTCTGAAAGAGGGGAAGATTCTCGCGATTGGAACCCCCCAGGAATTGAAGCGGGCCATCCGGGTGGGCGACGTGATCCGGATCGAGTTTGAAGGCCCCCTTCCGGAAGATGAGCTCCTTCGATTCGAAGGGGTCATCACCTATTCGATCACCAGCGGAATCTGCGAGGTTCTCGTGGATGAGGCCGAACAGAGGGCAGGCCCCTTGATCGCCCACCTCTCGGAGGGCGGGACACGGATCAAAAGGATCGGCCTGCGGCAGACGGATCTCGAGGATGTCTTTATCGAATTTTCAAAAGAGATGGATCCAGATCAAGGCCTTCTCCTATAAGAACTGGATCATCACCCGAAGGAACGTCTTCAGCCTTTCGGAGATCCTCTTCTGGCCCCTCATCGCCCTCTTCTCCGTTGGCCTGCTGACCGTCTTTCTTGGCCTGGATGAAGCGATGAGGGGGTTCATCCTGATCGGGGTCATGTCGATGAGCCTCATCCAGGTCTGTCAGATCGACGTGGCCTATGCCCTTCTCTATGACCTTTGGGCCAAGGCGATGAAACACACCTTCATCGCTCCCATCCACCCCTATCAGCTCATCGCTGGGGCCTGGTTGATCGGCATGGCGCGCTCCTTACTCGTCTTTTTCCTCCTCGCCCTATTTAGCGGCCTCGCCTTTGGGTTCAATTTCTTCCATGGGGGCGTTCTTCCTCTCGTCACCCTTCTTTTGGGCCTCTTTCTCGTCTCCGTCTCGATCGGGATCGCGGTCTGTCTGCTCGTCCTGCTCTTCGGCTACAAAGCCGAGGTGGCGGCCTGGTCCATCACCAGCCTGACGGCCTTGATCTGCGGGATCTACTATCCGGTCTCCATCCTGCCCTCCCCGCTGCCAGAGATCGCCCGGGCCATTCCTCTGACCTATTTTCTCGAGGCCTTTCGATCCTTCTACGGCTTCCAAGGGGAGGGGGGCGTCCTGATGGGTTGGGGATTCGGTTTGACCGGATTCTACTTGGCCCTTGAGGCCTTCCTTATGAGATGGGCGATCCGTCATGCCAGAAGGAACGGCACCTTTATCAAACTCTCCGAGTAGGGAGGGGAATTTTCTGGGGCCGAGAGGGGCTCAATATCCCTTTCGGCGATCAGGGCGGATCGACCAGGGATCCTCTCTAAAGGGCCTCCCACATCCTCTGAATCTTCTCCTTGCTGATCCGAAGGTAATCCCTGTCCCTCGAAAAGACCTCAAGCGTCAGGGTCTCATCGTAGGGGGTCTGCTTCAGGGCCTTGAGGATCTTCTCAAAGTCGATGAGGCCGGCCCCGATGGGAAGGTGATTATCTTCCTTGCCGAAATTGTCATTGGCATGGACATGGCCGAGTCGGTGTCCGTATCGTTGGACAAATTCGAGGGAGGCGTTCCGGTTCCCTCCGAGGTTGGCATGTCCGATATCGAGGGCAAGACGGAGTTCGGGAAAGGCATCGAAGAGTTCCTTGAATTCCTTGGGGTCGGTGAGGAAGTGGGCCTGGGGGAACATGTTCTCGATACAGAGCGTGATGTCGAGTCCGTTGGCCTTTTTCAAGAGGATCTCGATCGATTTCAATCCATGGGCCTTCGCCTTATCGATGATGAACTTTCCCATCCCCGTGATATAACCAGGATGGAGGACGACTTTCTTGATTCCGAGCTCCGCTGAGGCTTCGATGGCCTTCAGATTTTCCTGAAGGGAGGCCTCCCGGAGGCTATCATACAGGTCGGCGGTCCAGACGAAGGTGGGAAGATGCCCGAGGATTCCAAGGTGGTATCGGTCGAGGAGTTCGAGGAGGGACCGCCGCTGACTTAATACCTTCTGGGGGGTCGCCTCGGGGGGATCGAAGGTCAGCTCGACATAATCGAAGCCCAACCTTCCGATTTCTTCAACTTCTTGAAGGATCGGTTTAACCGGGAAGTTCATCGCACCATATCTCATCTCTAACCCCGAAACCGGCAAGCCCGTTAATGAAGAGAAGAGCCCTAGGGGAGGTTTTTCCTCGCCTCTTTGATCCAAATCTTCAGCTTCGCCTTGCTGGGGATGGGTTGGCCTGGGAAATGGGTTTTTAACCTATCATAGAGGCGATCCGCCTCCTCCGAGGCCAGGGAGGCGATGGAGCGAATCCCGATCTCTTCGAGGAGGCGGAGATTCTTCACTCCCAATCCCTTTAACAGGACGAGGGCCGACATCTCCCTCCAATGGTTCAATTCTTCCTTCGAAAGGAGGATCCTTAAGGCAAGCTCCTCCCTCTCTTCTTTGGTGCGGGTCTTCTTCAAAAGGTCCTCCAGCCTCGCAATCCCGACCCTTGGAAAATCCTCCCGCCATCTAAGATCGATCCAGTAGGCATCTTGGAGCCGGGTTTCAAACGAATCGACCGTCTTTCGGTCGATGGCGTCGAAGATAAGAAGTGAAAAGGAGGCGATGAGAAGGGAGGCGAGGGCAACGGTGAGGGGCCTCGTCTTCCTCTCGGGATTGAGGCAGTAGGTGGCCTCTTCCCAGCCTCTTCCGAAGCGGAAGAGGGAGATCGTATTATACATCCCATAGACCTGAACCGCGAAGGGTGGGAAGCCCAAAAAACCGAGGAGGGGCATCTCGAAACCCTTCAGATCCTCAAAATAGGGGACCGTGTAAACCCATTTCGCGTGGGCCCAGAAGTTCCAGAACTCCCAGAGGAGGCCGCAGATCAGGCCGGCCCAGAGAAGGAGGTAGATTTTCCTTGGATTTCCCCCTTCGATCTCCCTTAACAGAGACCTTCCCCCGAATCGGTAGAGGAGCGGCTCCAATAGAAAGATGAATCCCACCCAGATGAGGGGAAAACCGTATCGGGGAAAAACGATCGAGAAGACAAGGCAGAGGGCACCAAGGCCGATCATGAAATTGAGCCTTTTCGGGGAAAAGGAAATCTTTTTCATGGAGGCGTGTTTGAACAGTCCCAGCGTCTCCAAAAGCTCGGTCGTTTCAAAGATTCCGGGAAGGACCGTTCCGTAGGCGACAAAATACCCGAGCCACCTTTCCATCCTCGAATGCGGGAGGTTGATGTAATACCAGTTTTCGAGGGAGAGGTTGGCCGCCTCGAAGATGAGCCACAGGAAGACCGACCAGGGGATCATGAGGAAAAATTCTTGTCTTCGGCTCATCAAGAGGGAGTTGCCCTTCAAACGGTAGATGAGGCCGTCGATGAAGAGGATGTAGGACCACCAGGCAAAACAGTAAAACCAACGATAAAAAGGCTCGACCTTCCTGAAATGGAGGACCTCGGAGACAACCAGTAGAAAAAATCCAAGGATGCCATGGATAGGGATCGTCTTTTTCATCCAAGGGAAATTTAGCACATTCTCCTTCCGGGGACAATTGACCCAAATCCTGATTTAAAAGGGTTTCATTGTCATTTTCATAGGCGAAAAGGGAATGCCTGGTCTGGGGAATCCTGCCTCGGAAGAGGCCTCGAGGCTTTGGTCGATTTCGGGAGGCATCTCCTGGCCAAAGGTTAGGGAACCGGCCTGTCCGAATTTAAGGAAATCGTCCTAAGTCTTGGCGATCTCGACGGGTTGTCCCAGGAGGAGGCAGGCATTTTAGGAGTTCTGGCGGGGTTGCGGAATCGGCCGATCCCTTTCTCTCATAAATGTTTTCTCCTTGTTGGGAGGGAGCTCCGTGAGCCCCGATCCTACCTGCCGAGATAGAGGTGTTTGACCTCTTCATTATTGAGAAGGCCTTCTCCCGTATCCTCTAACCGGTTCACGCCAAGATCGAGAACATAAGCTCGATGTGCCAAGCGAAGGGCCTTTCGAGCATTCTGTTCCACGATGAGGAGGGTGACTCCCTCCTGGTTGGTGACATAGATGTGATGATACATCTCGTCGATGACCTTGGGAGCCAGACCGATGGAGGGTTCATCCAAAAGGATCAGTTTGGGTTGGGTAAGGGAGGCACGGGCCATGGCGAGGACTTGTTTCTCGCCTCCGGAAAGGGACCCGGCTTTTATCTTCCTTCTCTTCTCCAGGACGGGGTAACGTTCCCAGATCTCCTGAACGGCCTTCCTGAGTAAAAACGAATCTTTTAAGAGAATCCCCCCCATCTCGAGATTTTCCATTACGGTCAGGGAAGGAAAGATGTTTTTCCCCTGAGGGATATAGGCCATGCCCAACTTTACTTTTTCTTCGGGTCCTTTACGGGAGATTTCAGATCCGCAAAATTGGATGGAGCCTCGGGTCGGTTGGATGAGACCAAAGATGGTTTTAAGAAGGGTGGATTTTCCCGATCCATTTGGTCCAATAATACAGACGATCTCCTTGGAGGCCACGGAGAGGGAGACCCCGTGGAGGACTTCGATCCTCCCATATCCAGAATAAACCTCCCGGACTTCTAAAAAAGACTCTGCCATGGTCTCTCTATTCGGGATCAGGGATGAAAGGGTCCTGACCTTCCACAGAAGCAATCGGTTTTCCCTTAACCCCCGAGTGCTGGATACCTTTAATCCTCGTCATTCACACGCCCAGATAGGCTTCGATCACCCTGGGGTTTTGTTGAATTTCTTTGGGTTTTCCTTCCGCAATCTTTCTGCCGTTATCCAGAACAAAAACCCATTCACAGAGCTCGATGACCACATCCATATTGTGCTCAATGATAAAGAAGGCCACCCCCCATTCCTTCATCTTGAGGATCAACTCCAGGATCGTCCGGATCATCATCGGGTTGATCCCAGCAGTGGGTTCGTCAAGAAGGATCATCTTGGGGTTGGCCATCAAGGCCCTCGCCAGCTCCAATAGTTTTTGTTGTCCGTAGGAAAGATTTCCAGCCCATTGATCTTTCAGATGGGAAAGCCCCACCCACTCGATCAACTCTAAGGCCCTTTTGCGATGGGCCTTCTCTTCTTCCTGGATGGCCTTCGATTTGAGAAAGAGGGAGCGAAGGGTTTCCCCCGTCTGTCGGGGGCAGGCGATGAGCATATTGTCCAGAACCGTCATTTTGGCCAGGACACGGGTCATCTGGAACGTTCGGACCATTCCCGCCGAGGCGACCTCGTGAGGGAGACGACCGTCGATCCGTTTCCCCTTAAAATAGATCTCCCCGGAATCCGGCAGAAGAAATCCCGTGATAAGATTGAATAGGGTCGTTTTTCCGGACCCGTTGGGACCGATGAGACCCGTGATGGCATGTCCGTTCAGGGAGAAGGTACAATCCGACACCGCTTGGACCCCTCCAAACGACTTGCTCAGACCTTTGGTCTCGATCATCTTCCCCCTCCCTTTTCTCGGATCAGGCCTTCGGGACGATAGACCATTAAAAAGATGAGAAGGGCCCCGAAGATCATCTGTTGCAGAGGAGCCAGATAACGCCCCCATTCGGCAGGGAGTTTAAGAAATCTCAAGGATTCTTGGAAGAAAATTAAGACAAAGGCTCCCACCAAAGGTCCCCATTCCGTTCCTTTCCCTCCCAGAACCACGATGAGCAGAACGAGGATGGTTTCAGAAAGCGTAAAGTCACCCGGACTGATGAAGGTGGTATAGTGGGCCCAAAGGACTCCTGCCAGCCCTGCGAAGACCGACCCGATCAGGACCGATTTGATCTTGAAATGGAACGTATTCTTCCCCAGAGCCATCAGGGCGATCTCATCTTCTCGTATTCCCCTGAAGGTGCGCCCCAGGGGACTCCGGATGACCCTTCTGAGGATGAGAAAGGTGAGGAGGGTTAGCCCGAAGGTCAATAAAAGATACTGGGGGAGCGTCCCAAACCGGTAGGAGAAAAGGACAGGTTTGGGAATGCCCGGGAGCCCCATCGGCCCTTTGGTCAACCAGACTTCGTTTTGAGAGACCATTCGAATGATCTCACCAAAGCCCAGGGTGGCGATTCCAAAATAATCGCCACGAAGCCTGAGGCTGGGAATGCTGAGGAGAAAACCGCAAAGGCCCGAAGCCGCTAACGCCACCCAAAAGGCCAGAGCAAAAGGAAAGTGATGGAGGGTGAGCAGGGCAGACGTATAAGCTCCGATCCCGAAGAAAGCGATGTGACCAAAATTAAAGAGACCGGTATAACCCATCTGGAGGTTGAGGCTCATGGCAAAGATAGAATAGATGAAAATCATGATCCAGAGATGGAGGAGGAGGTCCATCGCTTCCTTATTCCTGGTCCACCCCAAGGGTAGACGGTTTTAAAAGGAGGAGGAGCACCATGATCCCAAAAGCGATCGAATCTTTGTATCCCGTCGAGATAAACAGTACCCCAAGATTCTCCGCCAACCCAATGAAAATCCCCCCCCAGAGAGCTCCCCATACCTTCCCGACCCCTCCAAGAAGGATGGCCGCAAAGGCTTTGACCAGGTTGATCATCCCCATTCCCGGCTGGAGGTTCGTGTCGAGGGCCAGCAGAATGCCCCCCACGCAAGCGAGGGCCGAAGAAATGATCCAGGTGAATTGGATGGTCTTTTTCACGTCGATTCCCGTCACCCGGGCTAATTCGAGATTGTCCGAGACGGCCCGCATCGATTTTCCGATTTTCGACCGATAAAGCAGGAGATAGACCATCAGGATGCAAGCCAAGGTGGTGAGGATGATCGCCATTTGGTTCGCGGTGATGCGGATGTGAAAGATCTTCCACCCTCGTTGGATTTCGAACCCGTAGGTCCGGAGTTCGGCTCCCCAAAAGAGTTGAGCCCCGTTCCGGAGAAAAAACGAGAGGCCCAGGGCCGCGATGAGGAGGGTGAGGCGATTGGCCTGGCGGAGGGGTTGAAACGCAACCCGGTCCATCCCCAAACCGAGCAACATCGTGGAGCCAAGCGCAGGGAGGAGAGCCACATACAGGGGAAAGTAAAAGGGGCTGCCCATGAATAAGTAAAGGAAATAGGCGCCCCACATGATCAATTCTCCATGGGCGAAGTTGACAAAGTTCAGAACCCGATACACCATGGTGAGTCCCATGGCAAACAGGGCATAGATACAACCCGCCAATAAGCCGTTAAAGAGGGATTGGAAAAGATAGGACATTTCAAAAAATTAGGTTCTGAAGAAGAGATCTCTTCAGAACCTAACTCCCTTCAATTCCGAGGGGAATCCCCTTATTTTTTATAATCGATAATCTGCCCGTCCTTAATGGTCCAGACGCCATATTCACTGCCAACGCCTCGGTCTTGATCGAAGGTTTTGTCCCCTGTGACTCCTCGATATCCCCTGGCCACCTCAAAGAGGGCCTTTCGGATCCCATCAGAGGTATACCCTCCTCTTTCGATGGCTTTGGCGATGAGATGGACCATATCGTAGTTATATTCCGCGAAGATGGGAATCTTAGCGTCTCCATATTTCTTTGTCCAGAGAGACCGGAAAGCTTGATACTCCTTGGTCTCCTGAGAAAACACAGGATAAGTGCCGATAATCCCTTCCACCGCTTTCCCCGCCAATTCCACTAATTTTGGGGCTTTTGCCGCCGAGCCGACGATCCATTGGGTTTGTATGCCCATTTCGTAGGCCTGTTTGAACATGACCGACCCTTCGACGATATAGGTGAGATTGACGACCGCCTTCGGATTTCCCTTGGTCGCCCGGAGCAGTTCGGTCCGGTAATCGGTTTTCTTCTCTTCGTAAGGAATTTCGTCTAACACCTTTCCACCCGCCTTTTTGAAGTTTTCTACAAAAACATTCTTGAGGCCAAGTCCCCAATCGTTGTTCACATACATGATAGGGACTTCCATAAATTTCAACTGGAGGCAAAGGTCCGAAATTCCTTTCCCCTGCAAGACATCGGAGGGGAAGACCCTGAAGATATACTCTCCGGCTTTAGTCAGGCCGGGGGCGGCTCCCTGGGCCGAGATCATGACGACCTTACTTTCTTGGGCGACGGGCGCAGCGGCCATGAAATTGGAGCTTGCAGCCGGCCCGATGATCACGGGCACTTTATCGACGGTGATCAGCTTTCGAACGGCATTGACACAATCCTTGGGAGTGCTTTTGTTATCTTCATAGATGATTTCGAGTTTCTTTCCTTTAATTCCGCCTTTGCCATTGATTTCCTCGGTGGCCAGATCGATCGCTTTTTTGAATCCTTCTCCATAAACGGCGATGCTTCCTGAAAGGGCAATGGCTGCCCCGACTTTGTAGGTCTCCTGGGAATTTACGACGGGGGCAAAAATGAGTGAGAAGCCAGAGAAGATGAAAAATAAGTAACGGATTTTCCTCATGGTCAGCCTCCTTCGATAGATTATAGGGTATTTTTTTAAGATGAGAGACGATGTGTCAATAGCCAGGGGTTGGGTTTTGACCCAGCCATTTTTTTCATTTATGATGGCTTTAATCCAGAAAGAGGAGGGCTGATCTTGCGTTTCACTTACACACAGAAGCGGGAATGGAAGAATTCGGCACAACGCTCTGTGGCAATGGGTACACAGGGGATGGTTGCGGCCAGTCAACCTCTGGCGACCCTTTCGGGGTATAAGATCCTGGCAAAAGGAGGCAACGCCATTGATGCGGCTGTTGCCATGGTCAGCACCCTGAGTGTGGTTGAGCCTTATAATGTGGGAATAGGAGGCGATGCCTTTGCCCTGATTTATCTGGCAAAAGAGAAGCGTTTAATCGGAATGAATGCGAGCGGTCGAGCTCCTTATGGAGCAAGGCTCGAGTGGTTTCATCAGCAAGGGATGAAGGAGATGCCCGAAAGAGGAATATTATCCGTCACTGTCCCAGGAGCGCTTCATGGATGGAATCAGGCTTTGGAACGATACGGAACCATGAGACTTTCAGACGTTCTGCAGGATGCGATTCAATATGCTGAATATGGATTTCCTGTTACAGAAGTGATTTCCGGGGAATGGAAGGAGGCAGAAGAAATTCTAAGAT